>JAFARV010000199.1 GCA_019245255.1 Acidobacteriaceae bacterium
CCGCTGTTCGTCTCCCTTCATGGCTAAGGCGGTCATGGCGATGATCGGAAGGTGCGCGCCTGTTCGCTGTTCTTGAGCGCGGATGGCTGCAGCCGTTTCGAACCCATCCATTTCGGGCATCTGAATATCGGTAAGCAGCACGTCGAACGAATGCTGGTCGAGCCGCGCCAGGACCTCTACGCCATTACAGACGACCTCAACCGTATGACCGCGCTTCTCGAGCAGGCGCACAGCGATCTTCTGGTTCACCGGGTTATCGTCAGCGAGCAGAATGTGTAAGGGGCTTGCGGCCGTAGCAACCGGGGCCGGGCGGGGGGCCAAGGAAGCGGTGGGCGTGCTTTCCGCGAATGCCAAGGCCCGCGGCAGGGCGTTTCGCAGCTCCTGCATTGAAACGGGCTTCATCAGCGAGGTGATGCGCCATCTTTGGCACCGCGCAATGTCTCCGTTTTGGCCGCCTGAGCTCAGCATGATTATCGGTGTGCCGGCTACATCAGGATCGATGCGAAGTCTCTCAACGAGCGTGAACCCATCCATCTCGGGCATGTTGCAATCCGTCAAGATGACCGAAAACGGGGCACTGCTTGCCTGAGCCCGCCCGAATAGGGCCAGCGCTTCAATACCGTTTGCGGCGAGCTCCGGTTTCATTCCCCAGCGTGCGAGTGCTGCTCCTAAAATGTGACGGTTGGTGAGATTGTCATCTACGACCAAAATGGTTTTTCCGGCCAACTCCTCGCAGCGCGCTGGTTGTTCGGTGGGAACTTCGTTAGCTCGTTCGAAGTGCAAGGAAAACTGGAAATCGCTTCCGACGCCCGTCTCACTCGATACCGCAATCTCTCCTCCCATCAATTGCACAAGGCGTGACGAAATCCCAAGGCCAAGCCCCGTACCTCCGAACTTCCTGGTGGTTGAGTTATCCGCCTGTGAAAATGCGTCGAAAATAGATTTCTGTTTATCTTCGGGTATGCCGATTCCACTGTCTTTGACGTTGAATCGCAGCCAGACTCCCGGCCCGTTCCGGCGCTCCAAACCAACTTGAATTACGATTTCACCCTGCAGAGTGAACTTGATCGCGTTACCCGCCAGGTTGAACAGGATTTGACGCAGACGAAGCGGGTCTCCGACGAGGAATTCGGGTACCTCAGGGTCAATATCGCAAATCATCTCCAATCCCTTTTCATGGGCTTTGATGGAGAGCGACTTTGAACATTCGTCCATTAGTTGCAGCAGATTGAAATCGATCGGGTCGAGTTCGAGTTTACCGGCCTCAATCTTCGAGAAATCGAGGATATCGTTAATGATCGATAGAAGCGACTGAGCGGAGCCTCTTGCCAGGCTCAGATAATCGAACTGCTCCGAGGTCAGCTCAGTGCCAAGGGCCAGCTCGGTCATTCCCAGCACGCCATGCATGGGAGTGCGAATTTCGTGGCTCATGTTTGCGAGAAACTCGCTTTTGGCACGGCTCGCATTTTCAGCGACCTGCTTGGCGCGCAGCAGTTCTTGCTGGGTCTGTTCGTGCTCCTGTATTTCCGTTCGGAGCTCCTTGGTGCGTTCGGCCACAGCCTGCGCGAGGAGCTTCTGCTTACGATCGTGTTGGCGTACGCGGAGCAGGTGCGCAGTTGCGATCAGACCAAGCAGGACCAGCGCAGTTATTAGCTGGAACCAGCTTGTCTGATACAGATGTGGCTCTAGCTCAAACTCGAAAGAGGCCGCCGCAGGGGTCCAAACGCCATCCCCGTTTCGAGCTGTGACGACAAAGCGGTAACGCCCGGGAGGAATATTCGTGTAGTAAGCGGTGCGTCGTGATCCAGCTTCGATCCACTCGCGATCGAATCCTTCGAGTTTATATCTGAAGACGAGTTTTCGCGGGACGTGGAAGTCGATTGCGGTATAGACGAATTCAAGATCGCCGCGGCCTGGGGGAACCCGGAGGTCCGAAGCTGAAACGGGGACTGTGCCGTTCAACTTAGCCTCATCGATAAAGACTGGAACCGCCGGTTCGAGTGCGCCGAGCTGGTTCAAGTCAATGCTTGTGACCCCCTTCATTGTTGGGAACCAGAGTTTGCCATCAACACCCTTCCAGGCGGACGGTTGAAAGCCTCCGTTGCATTCGGCGCTTTTCAATCCATCGGCTGTCCCAAAGGAGACGGCTGTGATCGAATGCACCCGTCCCTCAGCAAATTCGTTCAATTCGCGCTTACTAACTCTGTAAATGCCTTTGTTGCAACTCAACCACAGATTGCCTCTTCCATCGTCGATTATGGCGAATACGGCATCATCGGGAAGACCCTCTCGTGTGGTGAAACTAGTGAACTTTCCGTTTTTG
>JAFARV010000222.1 GCA_019245255.1 Acidobacteriaceae bacterium
CTCAAGCTGTAGCCCACGAACAAGATCGGTCTCGCCAGGCTATCAGATCGCAACCGGATGTCTAACGGCTCGTCCAGGCTCATGCGGCGCAAGAAGTGCGATTCAGTAATCACGATCGACGCGGGATCTTCAAAATCGCCGTGAAACTTGATGATCTCTGTCTCCGAAGGCTTGCTTTTCGCCAGATCGGAAACCTTAATTATTTTTCGGAACGGTCTTTCGCGCTTTGCAAACGCCTGCTCGATCCAGAAATCGTAGTTTGTCGTATAAATAACCGGAAAGTTCAGATCCACAATTGCGTTATGCGCGCGCGAGTCACGAATATTGATGTTTGCAGGATGCCATGTCGTCCGCATCCAGTCATAGAAATGATCCTGGCGCGAAGTCTTCAGGAAATAGTACTCAGCCAGGACCGGAAAATCCAGATTCTTCGCATCTTCCATCCCGAGCTCCTCGGCCAAATGCTTCGTGAGGACATCGAAAAGAGGCAATCCAAGGCTGCAGGAAAGCCCTGCGCCCGCAAACAAGATCGCCCGCCGCTGCGCGACCGCAGCAACCAGGGTTTCCGGAAAATCAGTCATCGGTCGACGCTCAGTTCTATCGTAAAGCGGGCTTGTCGAATCGCCGCCGAATAAGCCGGTCCGTTTCAATCCCATTCAGTAAAGCGATGATAAGCTGTTCGCGTGCGCCGCTTGCTTGAGGCCCTTCGGAATGAGCAATCGGAAACTCCGCTAGACGTCGCAGCACTCGAACTTGCCGCAATTGAGTTTCCAGGGTTGGACGTTTCTGCGTTCCTGAACCGCATGGATGCGCTCGCGAATCAGGTTCGCTCCGATCTGCGCCCCGGAGCAAAGGGGCTCGATTTCATCAAGAAAACAAATGAGCTGCTCTTCGATGTACTTCAGTTTCGGGGAAACGAGGAAGACTACTATGATCCGCGGAACAGCTGCCTCAACTCGGTGCTGACTCGACGGGTCGGAATCCCCATCAGCTTGTCGGTACTCTATATCGAACTTGCCCGGCGCCTGGATAGGCCTGTTTACGGCGTCGGTCTGCCCGGGCATTTCATCGTCGCCTATGAAGATCGCGAGGTACGTTACTGGGTCGATCCGTTTAACAACGGCCGCATTCTGAGCTTCACCGACTGCTCGGCTCTGGCCCGCCAGACCGCCGGTGTTGACCTTAGAGCCAACCCCGCCGTTTTATCACCCGTCAACAAGCGGCAAATTCTCGTGCGAATGCTCAGCAATTTGAAAGCAATTTATCTTCGCGGACAAGCCTTCGATAAAGCTCGGCAGGTGCTTGACCTCCTCATTGAAGCCACCCCCGAATATGCAGAGGAGTATCGCCATCGAGGGCTCATCCACCTTCGCCAACTCAATCATCGAGCCGCCAAGGCCGATCTCGAAACCTACCTGCGGCTGGAGCCATCGGCGCCTGAACGCGAACAGGTCCAGAAACAACTGCTTCTTATCGAACGCTGGAAGGCCGGCCTCAATTAGTGCCGGCCTGAATTAGTGCTGTGCTATTAATTCAACCTACTCGCAGTCGTTATGGAGCGGGCTGGGTGCCGGTGGACCCGCGATGCACGGCACAGCACTCAAGTATTCGTAAATAGCCCGCAGGTCCTGCTCGGACATCTCTTGGAACGTCGGCCACGGCATGATTTGAAGAAGATCCCCGTTAAATGGAGGCGGAACGCAGGTTTCGTTCGGCGCTCCCGAACACGTTCGGTGCTGATGATCGAAATCGATGCCGGTTCGAAGGATCTCCCGAAACTCTTCAAACGTGTGTCCCCCTTCAGGACGTCCGGTCCGGTCCGGTGTCAAGTTTCGAGAAACAATGTGGGCGGAACCCGGAATAAGGGGGCCAAAGTCATTGCCCCCGCCCAGATAAGTTGCCGGATCGACTTTCTTCCTGCCGGTAAATGGCGGCCGGAGCAGATATGGATTTCCGGTTGGAACAAATTGGGTGGAAGTGTTTTGAGTGTGGCAATCGTTGCAGGGTATCTGTGCATTCACGATGTAACTACCCAGACCGACTAGACGCCTATCCTTGCCGGCCAGATTGAGCGGGACTGGAGCGATGGCGAGTCCTCGTTCTACCTTCCAGTCCTTCCCATCATCATCGTCGGCCTGCACGCGCACAGGCGTCTCGAAACTCGCTGCGAGCAAGACTACTCCGGCAACCAGGAGGGCGCCGGTCACAACATGTCTTGTTTTTGCGCGAGATCTGTGTTTCACTTTCATACTTACTCCTTCTTAGGAAATTGATCGGTTTCAAGTTCCTAACAAGCGCAAAGGCGGCGGATGCGCGCCCCGAGGCAATGAAGGAACTCGCTAACTCTTTGCGGGTCGCGCGTGACATCGCCGCCGTTGTGCGCGTGTTCCTTAATAGGCAGTTGCCGTTCCACTTCTTACTTGGACGGTTTTGGCGACACTCGCAAACTGATTCAACAAGATGGAAAGAGATCTGCTGACTTGCTCTCGGATCGATCAATCGCGACCGATACTCGGCAGTATCAAAACCGATAGACTCCACGCGGACGCGCGGCTCAGTGCATCCTCTCAGCGACCAGTTTCAGATCCCGCACAAGCAACGCGTATTCCTCTTCGTAGCGCTCGGGAACGCGTAGGATCGCAGAGGGATGGATGGTTGCCATTACCTCTTTCGCCCACGGATGAGGAAAGAAACGGCCGCGGTCGGTGGTGATCCGAAATTCGCGCCCCATAAGGGACTGCGCAGCCGTTGCGCCGAGACAGACAACCAGTTCGGGTTCGATGCTTGCCAGCTCCGCCTCAAGCCACGGTCTGCATGCGGAAACCTCGATGCCGCTGGGCTTCGCATGTATGCGTCTCTTCCCGCGCTCAATCCACTTAAAGTGCTTCACCGCGTTGGTTACATATACCTTCTCACGGTCGACCCCGGCCTCTTCCATCGCTTTGCTCAGTAGCCGGCCGGCTGGGCCAACAAACGGGTGGCCTCTGCGATCTTCTTCATCACCCGGCTGCTCGCCTACCATCACCACATTCGCGCTTCGAGGACCCTCTCCGAAGACCACTTGAGTCGCGCGTGCATACAGCTCGCACCCTCTGCAACTCGGAGCCGCCGAGCGCAGCACATTCAGATCGCGGGTATGTGGCACCCACTCGGCCGCGGAGACCTTCTGGGCTTTCGCCATGGCTCTCTCGTACGTTCACATGGACGCGTCCGCTACTGAAAACTGCGCAACCGGCTCAAGAGGGTCGCCGTCCGTTGCACAAAATGTGTGCTTGCTGACGCCGCACCACCCGAAACGGAACCGGGAAGCGATCTGTCATATAAGCAGGAGTGCTTATGGCGTCGGCTGCGCCGCCCGATCATGCAAGACCGGGCACGGCAGCCGCCCCGAATAACCGGCGCGGGGTGGTACTGAGTTTGCCGTGGTCCGAGATCAAATCTATCCTGAGCGAAAGCTTCGATAGCTGGAACAGGCACAATGCCCCACGCCTGGGAGCGTCTTTGGCCTTCTACTCACTGTTGTCACTGGCGCCGTTGCTGCTCGTCACTGTTTCCGTCGTCGGTCTTGTCTTCGGCCATACTGCCGCGGAGCAGCAAACTGCACGCCAGGTTGAGGCCCTCGTTGGCCCGGCTGCAGGCAAAGCTGCCGCCGCCTTCATTCTCGGTTCACACAACACTACCCACGGCATAATCGCAACTATTTTGGGCTTAGTAACGCTGCTCTTCAGCGCCTCTGGTGTCGTCATCGAGTTGCGCGATGCCCTGAATCTGATATGGGAGAGACCTACCGTCACCACTTCCGGCTTAGGTATCATCACGGCCTATATCAAACAACGGTTGTTTTCATTCGCCTTTGTTTTGGCGGTCGGTTTTCTGCTCATCATTTCCCTCGTTATTAGTGCCTGGATCAGCGGATTCGCGGCCCTGTCCGGTTCCGTCGGCCCACTCGAGACCGTCCTCATGCATGCCCTCAACGCGCTGGTTGGATTTGTAGTAATCGCCGGTCTCTTCGCTGCGATTTACAAGGTCATGCCGGACGTGCATATCGAGTGGCGCGATGTCATGCTCGGCGGAGTTGTCACCTCTGCACTGTTCTCGATCGGAAAGTTAGTGTTAGGTATCTATCTCGGGCGGGCCAGCTACGCCTCTATGTACGGCGCCGCCGCATCCATCGTCATTCTGATCGCCTGGATCTACTACTCTGCTCAGATCTTTTTCCTTGGCGCTGAGTTCACGCGTACCTTTTCACACAGATACGGCTCCCGAGCAGGGTCCCCGGCACTCCTGCGGAAGACGCGCGCCGCACGTGCGTGAAATTCTTATGCCGGTACCGCGTCTGCAACTGGCGGCGTAAGTGAGGGCGCAGCAGGTTGGGACAGCGGACACCCGAGCAGGAAAGTTATGCCTTTTACTTTGCCCGCCTTCCATGTGTACCCTCGGCCCGTAGCTAGTGCTCGTAGGTCGCCAACGGAGTAGCTCCGCAGGCATGACAGAATTCCGTCGATCGTGACGACTGCCGGAATCACCGGAAGAACATATGTCAACAGCAGAGTTTTCCAGGAGGCGTTCTTGCTGCGCAGCGTAAGCCATAACACTCCGACAGGACTGGTTAGTGCGATCCTCAGCAGAGCCCACACCGAGCAACTGGTGAATTCAAAAATGCCTATGCCCTCCCCACATCTCACCGC
Organism: Acidobacteriaceae bacterium; assembly: GCA_019245255.1. Taxonomy (GTDB): domain Bacteria; phylum Acidobacteriota; class Terriglobia; order Bryobacterales; family Bryobacteraceae; genus Bog-105. The sequence goes on from JAFARV010000222.1 coordinate 4,689, forward strand.
ATCTTCAATCACCGCTTTGGCTACTGCTGGAGGGAAATGGTGGAACGCTGTGAACATGGTTCTGAACCCGCGTGCATAGGACGGTACTTCAGTTGCGTCCACCGGCTCGGTACTGTATTGCAAGCGTTCCCCGAACTCGCACTTGAACCGCTGTGCCGCCGCCGCATTTGGATACTTATCAGTAAGTAGTACTGGTAATTCCAGGACTTCCGACGGCTGTTTTCGTAGCCACGAGATCCATGGCCCACCGGCGCCGGAGCATAAGTCCACAACTCGCCGCGCCCCCGAACTCGAAATTGCTTCTAACAGCAGTTGCTTTATCGGCCGGTACGTATCCTGAAACTCGATCGCTATCTGAAGAAAGTCCGTTAACGCATTCCGAACTACACTCGGACACCACGAGCAATCGTGTATTTCGAACAACGGGAGCCGAGCCATCTGTAACCTGATTTCCTAGATTGTACAGTGGCTTGTAACTCGTGTCGTTCTCACATAGACAGCTATACACAGTAACTTCTTAGCACGACATCTGCGGAGCTAGGCGCTTACTCCGCTTAGTCCTGAAGGGCTAATAGGCAGATGCGCGCCGCCAAAGATAAAGCGCAGCTTATCAGGGCTGGCCGGCGACGCGCTGCATATCTTACAGCTGCGGTAGAGTATGTCAGGCCGAAACTGTGGCCGCCTGGAAGCGAAAAATAGCTGCCAAAGGCGCTCCATTTGGCATTCGGCTATGTGGCACCACCAGGACGTTTCCAGCGTGCAGTACAGTTTCGACGACCGCATCGTTGATCAAGTCCTGGTCTTCCAGACGCCCTGTTTCTCGTCCGACTACCTTGTGCTTAGCTTCATCGAATACACCGGTAGTTTCGAGCGAGTCGGATACCAGCAAGGTCAAAACTCGCCCGTCGTGTGCCGCGGTAACGACCTCCTTCAAACGGCTGGACGCGTTCGCTCCGACCTTGTGATTCCACTCCGCAAGCTGCTCCTCAATCCGGTTGTTGTATTCACGCTCGATTGCCTCAAGGGCACGCGCGTGCATTTCACCCGCCTTTAGGCTGTTAGCAGCACCCTGCACAGCCTCCTGCAACAAGTGAGGATAGGCATTCACCTCGCGATATAGCGGTAGCTCGTATTCCACGCCGGCAATCACCAACGGCTCCGTCCGGCCTCGCAGAGCTTCCTGAACGCCCCGGTCGACCTGTTTAAAGAAATGCGACAGGTACTGGTCTTTTGCCTCGCGGTCCGAGCCCCAGGGGGCGAGCGCTCCCACTTTGCCGTTAAACCCTCCGCTGGGACCTACGCTCGCGTTATTACGGTCGTTGTGGTCGGGTTTTACCTGATTCATCCAGCTTTCGAAGTTTGTCTTGGTCGAGGCGGGCAGTGGAACCTCCTCTGATGACTTCGTTGTGCAGCGCAGCAGCCTTACATCTTTCTGACTCAGCGCCAACAAGTAGAAGGCTCTCGGCATTGTCAAATCGGTCAGCATGGGCCGTATGTAGAAGCGCGGCCCCACCACTGCGCGATCTCCGACTTCTTCCTCGAGCCAGGCGACCGAGAAAACGTCCGGCGATCGAAAAACGGCAATTGAGCGGCCCTGCGGCTCTCCTTCTGTCCCGAGCGCAGCCCAATTCGAGATGGAATTCAGCAACCCGCGTGCCTGTGCGCCGTGCCGGTCGGCCAGCTCCTCGGCGCTACGAACGCACTCCTTCCAGTGCAGCTCGTTCTGCTTGGCTCTTGGATTTAAACCGGCCGTACTGGCGGCGCTCAGGGGCATGTAGATGCTGATACATGGCCCCTCGGATGCCAGTATTCCCTTCAGGTCACGCAGCGTTTTGAAGTTCGCCAGTTCGCCTTTTGTCGTGTTCATACACTCAGAAGACCCGGCCTGAAACTGGAAAGTAACAGCCGGCCGGAACCGCGGGTCTCCGAAGCAGGATGTCCCCATGGACAGAAAACAAAACCTGCCGGATTCCGACGAAACCGCGCGTAATAAGCACCCTTATTCCGGCGACGAGAACATGACCGACGTTGACACGTCTATCACCCCCCAGACCTCGAACAAGTCCGGGAAACACTCGTCGGCCGAGAAACTGACGGCATCCAGGCCCGAATTCGGCGCCGGTCGCGGCGCCCAGCCCGTTTCAGGCGCATTCGGTGATGACGAATCGCACCAGATTACCGGCCGCAACGCCGGGCCTGGCAC
>JAFARV010000255.1 GCA_019245255.1 Acidobacteriaceae bacterium
TGGTGGAGCTTTACGTCATCACCGAGCACGACGTTTCCTCCGATCCGGCAACCCGCGGCGATGTTGCATTGATCACCTAAGCGCGCGTGCGCGCCAATGGTCACGTACGCTCCGATGGCGCAGTCCTTTCCCAGAGAGGCAGTGTCGGCGACGATAGCTGACGGATGGATGACGGCCTCTTCTTGACTCTTGGGATACAACGCGGCGAGTGCACAAGCAAACGCGGCTCGCGGATTGTGGACGTGAATCATGGCCCTGGTGTTTAACTGCTCAAACGTTGGCGGGACGATTAAGCAGCCGGCCTGCGATCTCGTGGCGGCGTGGAATGCTTTTGGATTTTCGGCAAAGGACAAATCGGATGCTGTTGCCTGCTCTACTGTGTTCGCACCGGATATGAGCAGGGCCGGATCGCCTTGCAAGTCGCCGCCACAGATGGCGGCTATCTGGCCGACGGTGAGTGTGGGCATGCTTCATCGTTGCATTGGCCGTGCAGGCTCGATATCGGTGTGGAGAAAATCAGAGCCCTTGAACAGCAGCGGCATACGCAGTGCCTTCGCGGTTGCGTAGGAGCAGCAGTCGCCGAAATTGAGCTGTGCTTTCGTACCGCGGCCTTTGCCGAAGCGCTGCGCCGCGTCTACGGCGATCTCGGCGAACGATTCATCAAATGGTACAACAACAATCCCGAAATGCCGAAGCAATCGTTGCCGAAACAGAATAAACTCTGAGGGCTCAAGGATTAAGCCTGCTTCGACGACAGACACGGCGGAGGTCGCAAGCGACGAAGCCGACGCGCCGATGAGGGTCATGAGTTCTGGCGCGTCCGGCTCGTAACGCATTATCGCGATGAACGCCGACGTGTCGATGACCAATTCGGCTGATCTTCCTTTCTGCTGGACTTCGTTTTCGCCAGGCGGTCGCGTTCCTCATCGATATAACTGTACAGATCGTCGAAAACCTTTTTGGGGAGGGGTTTCCGCGGACGGGCTGGTCTTCTTTCCTCAAGCCACTTCAGAGCTTGCGCCAGCCGTTCCGGCGCGCCGGCGCGCCACTTCGCGTCCTTTACACCTTCACGCAGCAGATCGCGTAGCGCCGCCGTCTTGGTCTTACCTTCCAACTTGGCGTATTCAGCAATCAGCTTGCATGTCTCTTCGTCGGAGATATAGACAGCCATAAAACGAGTATATATCGACTATATAGTTTGATCGCATGGGCGAAAATGCGGTTTATGCCCGCAAACCCATCCGCGTACGTCGCGCCGACAGCCCGCGTACATCCGGATGCTGTGATCGGAGCGAGAACACGCATCGGCGAATTTTGTGTGATCGAAGGCGATGTGGTGATCGGGTCAAATTGCATGCTGGAGCCTTACGTTTACGTGAAGCGCTGGACCACCATGGGCGACAGCAACGAGATCTCAGCCGGAACCGTGCTCGGGACCGATCCGCTGGATAAGTTATTCACCGGCGAGCGCAGCTATCTATCAATCGGGAACGGTAACAAGATACGCGAGCACTATACGATCTCACGCGGTACACAGCCCGAATCGGAGACCCGCATCGGAAATGATAACTACATCATGACTTCGGGGCACATCGCGCATAACTCCGTGCTTGGTGACAATATTGTCATCGCAAGCTGCGCGCTGGTGGCCGGGTATGTGGAAATAGAAGACCAGGCATTCATTTCGGGCGGAGTAGTTATCCATCAGTTTTCGAAGATCGGCCGCCTCGCCATGGTTGGCGGGAACACACGGGTGAACAGCGATCTGGCGCCGTACTTTCTATATTCGGATTTCAATGTTGCGGCTAAGGGCTTGAACTTAGTAGGTCTGCGGCGCGCTGGGCTTTCGCGGGAAGACGTGAATAGCCTCAAAACGGCATACCGGCTTCTGTTCCGAAGCGGTCTGAAGCTGGATGCGGCACTCGAGCGCATCGAGGCAGAGGCAAATTCGGCTCACACCGAGCATCTCATCCGCTTCATCCGTTCGAGTAAGCGCGGAATCGCGCGTGAGGCTACTGCGCAGCCCGAGCCATTTGCACATGACTCAGAGAGCTGACGTATTGAGATACTCCCTTGTAGACAGCATCGGCGATCTTCTGTCGCTGTTCGGAACGCCTCAGGAGACGCTCGTCATGAGGATTGGAAACGAACCCGACCTCGGCCAATATTGAGGGCATGGTCGCGCCGATCAATACTACAAACGGGGCCTGTCGGACACCGCGATCTTTGGCTCTATTGTTCATTCTGGTTGACATCGGCCAGAGTGAATTCTGCACCTGCTGGGCGAAGTCGCGCGATTCCTCGAGTTTGGTCTGGAGCACAGCGCGATGCAGGAGATCGTTCAGGTCCGAAACCGAACTACTGGCGGTCGCATTCTCACGAGTCGCCAAATCGAGGCCGCGTTTGTCGGAACTCAGATTGAAGTAGTAAGTCTCGACGCCCGTTGCGCTAGGTTCCGGCGAGGCATTCGCGTGAATAGATATAAACAGATCTGCTTTTTGTTCGTTCGCAATTTTGGTCCGTTGCTCGAGCGGAATAAAAGTGTCGTCCGATCGTGTGTAGACGACCTCTGCGCCCAGTTTTCTGGTGACTAAAGCTCCGAGCCGCAGAGCGACATCAAGGACCAAATCTTTCTCATAGAGTCCTCCGGGTCCGATGGTTCCTGTATCGTGTCCGCCATGTCCCGCGTCGATAACGACCTTGCCGATTTTCAAACCAAAGACGCGAACCAGGGAGCGCTCACCGCTGCTGTTTTGTTTGGCCGGCGCGGCGATTCCCCCGGAGTTGGGGGCCGGCGGCACGATCAATGGTTTTTGAATGGCGGGCTTTTCGGCCGGGGGCGTGGTTGAGGGAGTCAACGCAGGCGGCGTGCTCGCAGAGGGTGGAGGCGGAGGAATCGAAACGGGGTTTCGAACAGGCGTCTCAACGGCAGCCGTCGTCGTTCCGGGATCCGCGACCTGAGCCCCTGTCACTGTATGCGGCACTGCTAAGGCGGCAAGGCTGGTCCCCTTAGGGCGAATTTCAATGATTAGTCGATCGGGATTGACGAGCTGTGACGATACAACCTCGACCGGCGTCTCGAGATCGAATACAATTCGCGTGATTCCCGCGCTGACCGGGGCAACGCGGATCTCCTTCACACGGTGGTCACCGACCTGGATGGTCTCCACGCCGTGCTTTGCGTTTGCCGGGGGACGGAGTCCGTTCAAATCGAAATAGAGCCGCGGCGGATTTTCGATCTGATCGGACCTCAGCCGGTATTCGCCCTCGGTTTGAATTGCGACTCGCGTGACATCGCCAAACGACCAGAAACGAATGGCCTGGACACGGGGCGCGGTTGAGGTCTGGGCGACGGCCGCAGCGCTTGAGAAGACAGCGGCGACTAAAAGAAATTGGATGGTCCGCCGCTTGAGCATAAACGACAAAAAGGACAGGACTTGTTTTTACGATTATAGCGGCAAATCGCCACTTGAATGTTAACATTCGGGCATGCATGCCGCCGGTTTTGTGCTCGCCGGGGGACAAAGCCGCCGCATGGGGCGAGACAAGGCGATGTTGCCATGGGGCTCGGGGGTCCTTCTGGAAGACGTTGCAAAGCGGGTTGCGGTTGCGGCGGGCAACGTCGCGGTGGTGGGCGACCCGGCCGCTTATGGGCATCTCGGAATCGAGTGCCTTGCGGATCTTCATCCTGGCCTGGGGCCGCTGAGTGGCATTGAAGCCGCGCTTGCCAGTAACCGCGGCACATGCAACCTCATTGTCGCGTGCGATATGCCAGGTCTGCCGGTGGAGCACCTCAGGGCGCTGCTCCGCGCGGCGCGAGAAGGCGTTAGCCGGTGTGTCGTGACAATCGACGGCGCCGAGAAAATCCATCCGCTTTGTGCCGTATATTTCGACAATTGC
>JAFARV010000262.1 GCA_019245255.1 Acidobacteriaceae bacterium
ATGCAATTCTCGCTCAGACGATCGCATCGATGCCGGAATCGGCAGTGGAGATGCAAGCATAGGTGAGCAGCACATAAGTGAGCACCAGACAGGCGAGCAAAAGATGAACTGCATTTTTCTCGGGCTCTCGATCACGTCGACCTGGGGCAACGGTCACGCAACTACTTATAGAGGTCTCCTGAAGGAACTGGCAGCACGAGGGCACCACGTCACCTTCCTGGAACGCGATGTCCCCTGGTACGCATCGAACCGCGAATTTGAAAGCGCTCCCTATTGCGACATTCGCCTGTACACCAGTTTGGATGAACTGAAGGACTGCTATACGGCTGCAATCCGCAATGCCGATGTCGTGGTTGTCGGCTCGTACGTTCCCGAAGGCATTGCGGTAGGCAGGTGGGTAGTCGAGACAGCTGAAGGTTGCGCGGCCTTCTACGATATTGATACCCCGGTTACTTTGCAGAGCTTGAAGGAGCGCCGGTGCGAGTATATCTCGTACGACCTGTTCCCGAAATATCAACTCTATCTCTCATTTACTGGCGGGCCAACTCTGAAGTACATCGAGCACCGGCTCGGATCACCCTGCGCGAGAGCTCTCTATTGTTCTGTCGATCCTACCCTGTACTATCCCGAACGACAGGAAATTCATTGGGACTTAGGATATCTTGGCACCTATGCGCCGGATCGCCAAGCTTCGCTGACGCGGTTTCTGATTGATGTGGCAGAGGCACAACCTTCGTCGCGCTTCACCGTAGCCGGCCCGCAGTACCCTGCCGATATTAGTTGGCCCTCGAATTTAGATAGAATCGACCACTTAGCCGCAAAAGATCACCGCGCTTTCTACAACGCTCAGCGCTTTACTTTGAATGTTACCCGGCAAGATATGGTCCGCGCCGGGTATTCTCCGAGCGTGCGCCTGTTTGAGGCGGCAGCATGCGGCGTTCCCATCATCACTGACAAATGGCCCGGTCTCAGCAGATTCTTCCAACCATATACGGAAATACTACCAGTTTCCTCAACTGAAGAGGTTGCGTCCTACCTGAGGATGCGCGATGACCAGCGACAGGAGATAGTCGAGAACGCACGTAATTGTGTACTCCGATTTCACACGGCCGGCGTTCGCGCGCGGGAGTTCGAGGGTGATGCGATCGCCGTTCTGGAGCGGTTGAGCAGCGTTAAAAGAAAATCGAGAGCAGTACTCCAGCCTTCTGCAGCCGCGCTGATTTAACTGGTCGCCCACACAACACCGGCTCCTTTGAATGCTAGTCGTCCAGAACGGGTGCGAGCCTCTCCTCCGGCGCGCGACATAATTCCCGGTGTTGCATGAGAGTTCTCGCGCAGGTGTTCCAGCGAAGAATCGAATCATCGTTTTTCGGGGGGCGTGCCGTTTCCGCCGTTTCGTACCACCTCATTGCCTCCGTGAGCTCGTCGTAAATGATAGAGGCTGCTCCGAGTTGCCCATCACGCAGACGAGCTCTTGCAGATCGTTCGGCGATAATTCCGGCATAGTAAGCACGTTCATACTCTCCATCGAGTCGCTCCAAGACTTCTTTCGCTTGCGATACGCTTACTCCTGTTCCAAATTGGTCCGTCCGAGCGAGCAACAAGATGGTTAGTGCCTCCTGATTCGCCGGCGAGATTCGCAGAATATCGAGGCAAATACTTTCTGCTTGCGATGGCTCATTCAACAGACGGTAGCGCATGGCTTTCTCAAGCGCGTCGGGGATGGCTTCGCGCGAAAGTGCCTTTAACTCGAACTGCATATCTGTCCTCCCGTCATTTCTTTAAGATTCGAAACAGCTTCGTCAATGGGTCGAAGTGGTCGTCAACTACACGCTCCTTCAGTGGAATGATTGCGTTATCCGTGATTCTAATTCCTTCGGGGCACACATTTGTACAACACTTTGTGATGTTGCAGTAACCGATACCGTGCTGTTGGCGTAAGTCGTCCGTCCGCCGCTCGCCATCCAGCGGATGCATCTCAAGGGCGGCCGTGTAAACAAGGAACCGCGGTCCGGCGAATTGCTCATGTAATTTATGCTCGCGCAGGACGTGGCATACATCCTGACACAGGTAGCATTCGATGCATTTCCTGAATTCCTGAACCCGGTCGACATCAGCCTGTGCCATGTGCCACGTACCGTCGGCATCAGGTATCCGAGGTTTAAACGGGCGGATTGTTTTCTTCACCCGGTAGTTCCATGAAACATCGGCGACCAGGTCCTTGATGTGAGGGAAGCTCTTCATCGGCTCGACCGTGACAGGCGCCTCAAGCGGAAGCGAGTCCAGCCGAGTCATGCACATGAGCCGTGGCATCCCATTGATCTCTGCCGAGCATGAGCCACACTTGCCGGCTTTACAATTCCACCGTATTGCGAGGTCGGTGGCTTCCTCTGCCTGAATACGAAGAACGGCGTCGAGCACCACCATTCCCGGAGCAATCTCCGTCGTATAGCTGCGGAAAACTCCGCTCCCGTCTTTACCACGCCAGATACGAAAGCTCGCAGCAGGCATTCGCGTCGCTCCTTATTTCATCTCTTCTACAATCTGCTGTAATTCTGGAGGCATTGGAATAAGCGCCTCACGCCGGACATGCATCTCGCCCGACTTACTTCGCTCGATAACGATGTTGCAACGCCCCTCCTGCTCATTTTTCGCAGGATAGTCTTCGCGGAAATGCGCCCCGCGACTCTCTTTACGCTCGATGGCTGCACGAGCGATCATCTGAGAAACTGTCAGGAGGTGCCGTAAGTCGAGCGCGGTGTGCCAACCATTGTTGTACTCGCGGTTGCCTGAAACACCTACTTGATTCGCCCGGCACTTAAGGTTTTCAATTCTCTCGAGTGCACCTTGCATTTCCGATTCACGCCGGACGATACCGACAAGATCCTGCATCAATTCCTGCAGGTTCTCCTGAACGTGATACGGGTTGATCCCCTTTCGCTCGAAGGGCTGCAACGTCTCGCGAGCGATTGAATCGACCTCCTCCCGGTTCACCTCCACTGTGCCGTTTGCCGCGGCGAACTTCGCGGCATACTCGCCGGCGCGTTTGCCGAATACCAGCAGGTCAGAAAGAGAATTTCCGCCAAGCCGATTTGCTCCATGCAGACCAGCGGCGCACTCACCGGCTGCAAATAAGCCAGGGACGCTCGACATTTGAGTATCGGCGTTCACACGAACGCCACCCATCATGTAATGCGTAGTGGGCCCAACCTCCATGGCTTCGGTCGTAATGTCGACACCCGCTAGCTGTTTGAACTGGTGATACATGCTGGGCAACTTTCGCTTAATGTGTTCAGCCCCCGCCGGAACGCGACTCT
>JAFARV010000302.1 GCA_019245255.1 Acidobacteriaceae bacterium
CGAACTGGTTCCGTCGTGAGTGGGAGAAGCTGTTCCGCAAGAAGCCATCCTGAGCTCTGCGAGGCTCGCGCCTCTTACCGCGTCAGATCATCACGCGGCGGTGCCATGGTATTCAGGAACCCGCGCAAAACGGGCACGACCAACTCTGAATCGCGCACAACGCCACAAACCGCCTGTGCGCTTGGCGCCCCGCAAAGCGCAGCGGGTTTCTTCCCCAGACTCGGGGGCGTGCAGCCGCGCCCTTTGCGCTCCCAACAGAAATTACGAGGAAAGGAGCCGAAATCGGTGATTATTTTGACAAAACGGTTTTTCTCTAAATTTTGTGTGCGGCAGTGATGGTTTTTCGGCGCATTCCTCGCATGTCTAAGTAGAAAGGCTCACATTTGGAGGTGCTCAATGACTTTTGATGAACTCTGGCGTCGCAATCTCACCCGAAGTAACCGCCCGGTCCTGTCCTCGATCGATACACCGGCTGAGTTCTCTGGCGACGCTGCCCCTATCGAATCTGTATTCGACGACTTGGACGAAGCAGAAATGAACGACTTCCTCGAATGGCTGGAAACGACCCTGTTGGAGCCCTGAGCGTGCGACGCCAGCAAACCGGCATGTGCGCTCCACGCGCCGCAAAGAGCAGCGGGTTTCTTCCCCTGACTCGGGGGCGTGCATCCGCGTCCTTTGCGCTATTGAAAAACGCTGGCTTTCAGTGGACGCGGAGCATTGTCATGAATGCCAGCAGGCCGGAGCCGAAGAAAACGCATGCCGAGAGTAGTAATAGAAACATCAATCGAGTTTGTCTTCCGTTGGTAGTTTCGACTGCTGGTTGAGCCACGTCAATCCACGGGCGTGCAGATCGCCGGACTAAAACTGGCATTTGCTGCCTCCTGATGAATCAATCGGCAGCAGGCCGCAAAACTTTAGGACGAAATTAAGCGACGGCGGTTGCGGGTTTCTTTCGTCTGGCAGATTTCGAAGCGCTTGCCTTCGACTTCGTGGCCTGAGCTGCTTTGCTCTGCGGCTTCGCCCCGGAGCGAGCCAGACTCTGCTGAAGCGCTTGCATCAGATCAATCACCGGCGCCGTCTTAGGCTGCTTGATTGGTACGATCTTTTGGCCTTTGCGCTTCTTCTCGATGAGCGTCATAACGTTTTTCTTGTACTCATCGTGAAACTCTTCGGGCTTAAACCGCTCGGCAAGCGTTTCAATGAGTTTTTTAGCCATGTCGATTTCCTTCTTCTCGACTTTGGCGGGCTTGGGAATCTCTACTTCATTGGCCTTGTGGAGCTCGTCTACGAAGTACATGGTGTGGAGCATGATGCCCTGCTCGCGCGGGCGCAGGATGACGATATGCTCGCGGCCATGCATTGCGACCTTAGCCAGCGCATCGTAGTGCGTTTGCTTCATTGCCTCCAGCAGCAGGGAATAGGGCTTGCTGACGGCTTCCTCGGGGGCGACATAATACGACGTTTCGAAGAAGATGGGATCGATTTCATCCATACGGACAAACTGCAGGATTTCCATGACGCTGGCCGTCGGCGGAGCCATTTTAGCCAGGTCGTCAGGGTCGATGACGATGTATTCATTCTTTTCATACTCGTAGCCTTTGACAATCTCGTCCCGGTCCAGGGGTTTATCTTCGGCTGCGCAGTACATCACCTCCCGGACGCGGGAAAGGTCCTTCTTGTGGAGCAGATGGAAGTGGACTGTATCCGGGCGAGCTGCCGAGAACAGCCGTATAGGAAACGAAACTAAACCGAAACTCAAATAGCCTTTCCAGACAGTAGCGGGCATGAATGGACTCTTTCTGTTCGGAACAGGAGACCCAAAAAAGGGCGTCTCCAGAGTAGACCTACGTTTCTGTAGATCGCAAACAGAAACGCAGTATGACACTTATAGAGAGGCATGTGAAAAACAGGAGGGCCCGGACACTTCCGGGCCAAGGCCGTATGACAGCCGTAGCGAAACAAGCGTTTACAATTCTCGAAAATTTGGGCGTACTCCGGGTGCGCCTTGAATCGGGCGATTTGCCGGCGCAGACTCCGATCACGGGTGAGGTGCTGGGCAGTGTCGGTTGTGACACTCCGCCCGATGCACGCCGCAAGATTGACGCTGCCCATCAAGCATTTCTGAAGTGGCGAAACGTGCCTCCGCCGCGCCGGGGTGAACTGGTCCGGTTATTCGGGGAGGAACTACGCGCTGCCAAGAGCGATTTGGGAACGCTTGTAACCCTCGAAGCAGGAAAGATCGTTTCGGAAGGGCTCGGCGAGGTGCAGGAGATGATTGACATCTGCACATACGCCGCGGGATTGTCCCGGCAGCTTTGCGGGCTGACGATCGCGACGGAACGGCCGAATCACCGCATGATGGAGACGTGGCATCCGCTCGGGGTAACGGGGATCATTTCGGCATTTAATTTTCCGGTTGCCGTGTGGGCGTGGAATGCGGCGCTGGCACTGGTCTCCGGGAACAGCATAGTCTGGAAACCGTCTGAAAAGACGCCCCTCACTGCCCTGGCGTGCCAGGCTTTGTTCGAGAGAGCCTGTAAGCGTTTTGGCGACGTTCCGGCCGGATTGGCATCGGTGTTGATCGGGCGCAAGGAAATTGGTGAGGCCTTGGTTGACCATGCGCGGGTGCCGCTGGTTTCTGCAACGGGATCGACCGCGATGGGCCGCCAGGTTGCACCTCGGCTCGCGGCACGTTTCGCACGAGCAATCTTGGAGTTGGGCGGCAACAACGCAGCGGTCGTCTGTCCTTCGGCGGACCTCGAACTTTCCGTCCGTGCGATCGCGTTTGCTGCCATGGGCACAGCCGGGCAACGCTGCACTACTTTGAGGCGGCTCTTTGTGCATGACGGTGTTTACGACGCACTGGTTCCGCGCTTGAAATCTGTTTACTCATCGGTGAGGGTTGGCGACCCACGCGAGGAGGGCACTCTCGTCGGCCCTCTGATCGATGGGGGCGCATTTCATGCCATGCTGCATACGTTGGACGAAGCGCGAGCCGACGGCGGCGAGGTCTGGTGCGGAGAACGCGTCGACACGGGATGTGACGATGCGTACTACGTGCATCCGGCGCTGGTGGAAATGCCCGCTCAGAGCGCGGTTGTGCGGCGGGAGACGTTTGCGCCCATCTTGTATGTCATGCGATACCAGTCGTTCGAGGAGGCCCTTCGCCTGCATAACGATGTCCCGCAGGGTCTGGCCTCTTCCGTATTCACGAACGATGTTCGAGAGTCGGAGATGTTCCTTTCTCCCTCCGGATCGGATTGTGGCATCGCCAACGTAAACATCGGGCCGTCGGGCGCTGAAATTGGTGGCGCGTTCGGCGGCGAAAAAGAAACTGGCGGCGGCCGCGAATCTGGTTCCGACTCCTGGAAAGCCTACATGCGCCGAGCGACAAACACCATCAACTACGGATCGGAGCTGCCGCTGGCACAAGGCGTGAAGTTTGAGATAGGGTAGGGCCTCATTCGCTACATCGATGATGGGCGGATGTCGCGAGGCCGCGCGAGCTCAGGCATAATCAGCTAATGCTGTCTTGGGATGCTCTTGATCCGTTTCGCTTGATGCCTGCCGGCGTGGTCACGGCCGCGTTCCTGGGCATCGCAAAGATCGATCTTCGCACAGCTGCGCAATACACGTGCGAACTGCCATACGGTCGGAATTCAGATCCCAATGATCCATTGATCGTGCTGGTGGAAAAACGGGGAACATGTAGCACGAAACACGCCTTGCTTCGGCGGTTGGCTTCCGAACAAAAACTTGACATTGCGTTAGTTCTTGGAATTTATGAAATGACAGAAGGAAATACGCCGGGAGTTGGTCCAATTTTGCAGCGGCACGGACTCAGTCACCTCCCCGAGGCGCACTGCTACCTTTGGACAGAAGGCAAGCATATCGATCTAACAAGGGCGCCTTCAGCGCGTCTCGTTGAGCCAATCGCGCGTTTGCTCCACGAGGAGGAGATCAGCCCAGAGCAGATTACGCATTACAAAACCGCCGTCCACAGAAGATTCCTTATGAAATGGATGGCTAACAACGCCGGTCTGAGCGGGCTAACCTTGGAAACGGTTTGGGAGATTCGAGAGGAATGCATTGCGAGGTTGAGTCAATAAAAGGAACTCTCGCCACAGTCCTGCAGATGTCACGCGCATTCGGAAATGATTCAGTATGGTCAATTGACGCGAAACGCGCAGGTCTGACGCTAGTCGA
>JAFARV010000325.1 GCA_019245255.1 Acidobacteriaceae bacterium
CAGCGCAAAGGATGGTTTGCCGACAAACGATATCCGGGCGCTATATGCCGACGCTGCAGATAGCCTCTGGATAGGAACGAGTCGAGCGGGTCTCGTCCATTTCACGTCCGGCACAGTGGTCAGATACACAACTGCTAATGGGCTGTCAAACGATCATGTTTTATCGATTTTCAAGGACAGCGCCGGCTCGCTTTGGGTTGGCACCGCCGGAGGAGGGGTCAATAAGTTCAGCGGCGGCAAATTCTCGCAGTTCGCTCAGAGAGAAGGGCTCAACGCCGATGACGTGTGGGCGATTGCAGAAGACGGCGAACGCAGCGTCTGGGTTGGGACGGCCGGCGGCGGACTAAACCGTTTTCGAGACGGATCCTTCTTAACTTACGGGAAGCAAGACGGGCTCTCAACGGACGTGGCCCTGGGTGTTTACCAAGACCGGGAAGGCGCAGTCTGGATAGGCACGGACAGCGCCGGCGTGACTGAATTCAAAAACGGCAAGCATACCCGATTTACCACGCGCGACGGACTCTCAGATAACCAGGTGTTTTCGGTTACGGAGGACGGAAAAGGCGACCATTGGTTCGGTACTCTGCACGGACTTACCCGCTTACATCAACGCAAGTTTGCAATCTATACAACTCAGGACGGGTTACCTGACGATCTCATCCGGTGCACGTACACGGATAGCAAAGGCGGCGTTTGGGTAGGTACCCGCGGAGGAGTGAGCCACTTCGACGGCAAACATTTCGTTACTTATGGCCGGAAAGAGGGACTGTCCAACGCACACGTGCTTTCGATTCAGGAAGACCCGCGCGATCACACGCTTTGGGTCGGCACGGCGGGCGGCTTAAATCATTTCGTCAAAGGCCGCTTCAAAGCGTACCGGGAGGCGGACGGATTATCGAACGACGTTATCTGGGCTATTTATGCGGAACCAGATGGAACTCTTTGGCTAGGAACAAACGGCGGCGGCCTGGACCGATTCAAGAACGGACGCTTTGCTCTTGTGATGCAAGCGGAGACATTTGACGATGCGTTGTTCCAGATCCTGGATGATGAACGCGGGAACTTGTGGATGAGCAGTAATCGGGCAGTGGTCCGAATATCCAAAGCTCAACTTCGCGCATTCGCGGACGGCAGGGCTCACGAGCTTACTCCGCGGATTTTTGGCATGGCCGACGGTATGAGAAGCGGGGAGTGCAACGGCGGATTCCAGCCTGCCGGATGGCGGCTCAGAGATGGATCGTTAGCATTTCCGACCATGAAGGGGGTTGCCGCCGTGAACCCAGCGCGCTTGATCACGAACAGAGCCGAACCACACGTGATTGTGGAGCGCGTGGAGGTGGATAAGCACGCGCTGTCGGGCAATGAACTGTTGGCGGTTCCGCCCGGCAAGGGGCAACTTGAGTTTCAATATACGGCGACCAGCTTCATAGAACCGGGCAAGATCCGGTTTAAGTACATATTGGATGGATTCGATAAGGACTGGACCGACGCGGGCACGCGGCGTACCGCTTATTACACGAACATTCCACCCGGCCAATACACGTTCCGAGTTATGGCTTCCAATGCGGATGGTGTGCGGAGCCGGGGCAATCAATCCGTTTCGCTGGTGCTTCGACCGCATTTCTATCAGACGTTTGAGTTTGATGCTATCGCCATCCTGGCTGGCTTGGCGCTTCTGGTGGTTGCTTATCGGGTTCGCGTGGGCCAACTACAATCACGGCAACGCAAACTGGAGGGGTTAGTGCTCCAGCGAACGGAGGCTTTGGCCGGAAGCGAGAGAAAGTTCCGTGAGCTGGCGGAGACCATCCATGAAGTTTTCTGGATTTTGGATCCTGATAGTGGAGCATTTTTGTATGTCAGTCCTGCATTCGATGAAATCTGGGGTTTTCCAACAACTGAGATTCTTAAAGATGCTGAGACTTGGTTGGCGTGTGTTCATCCCGATGATTGCGATCGGGTCCGGGCAGCGCGCACGCAGCAGCGGGCGGGGACTCAGCTGGATTGCGAGTACAGGATCGTCCATGGTGAACGGACTCGTTGGCTGTGGGATCGGGCGTTTCCGATTACCGACGAATCGGGCCACTTGATTCGAGTGGTTGGAGTGGTCGAGGAAGTCACGGAGCGTAAGGAGGCTGAGCAGCTGCTGCGGCGTTCGAATGCTCAACTCGAAGAACGGGTAGGCGAGCGCACGAGAGAGTTGATCGATGTGAATGAAGCGCTCCGGGCAGAGAATTTGGAGCGCCGCCGGACAGAAGAGCAGCTGAAAACGGCCATGCAGGCGGCTGAGGCAGCAAGCAGAGCCAAGAGTGAATTCCTTGCCAACATGAGCCATGAACTCCGAACGCCCATCAATGGCATTTTAGGGATGACGGAACTGGCCCTTGCCGCGGAAAACGAATCGGAGTATGTAGAGTATCTGGGCAATGTAACCTTTTCGGGCAATTGGTTGCTACGGATTATCGATGACATACTCGATTTTTCTAAAGGCGAAGCGAGAAAGCTGACATTGCAAAAGGTTGCATTTGACCTGCGGCGATGTTTAAATCATGCGTTGGCAACGCTTTCGGTAAGAGCAGCCGAGAAAGGCCTGGATCTGAAGCTCTCGATCGAGGCGAACGTACCGGACGCGTTGACAGGCGATCCTTATCATTTACGGCGAATCCTTCTGAACCTATTGGATAATGCTGTGAAGTTCACTTCGGCAGGCAGCGTGTGTGTGGCTGTTCGCCAGGTTCAAGAATCCGGTTCAGATATCACTCTAGAATTTTGTGTGAGCGATACAGGCATCGGAATTCCCGAAGAGAAGCATCGATGCATCTTTGAAGCTTTTACCCAAGCGGACGGAAGCTCGACACGCGAGTTTGGCGGTACCGGCTTAGGTTTAGCGATCTGCTCGCAGCTTGTGGCGCTGATGGACGGACAGATACGAGTTGAGAGCGAAGCGGGACGCGGAAGCCAGTTCTATTTCACTGCGAAATTCCAGATTGCCCAACAAAGCGTCGCGCACACGATCGAAGTGTCACCGGAAACCAGCGTCCAGCGCAAGCGCACGTCGCCAGAGAATGAGGCGCCGGGAGAGAGACCTCTACGCATTCTCCTGGTCGAAGACAATCCGATCAATCAACGATTGGCGGTCCGTCTCCTGCAAAAGAACGGTCATAGTGTTACCGTCGCAGGCAACGGCCGTGAAGCGCTCGAACTCGTCAAAGAGTCAGATTCCGGCTTCGATTGCGTATTGATGGATATTCAAATGCCTGAGATGGATGGACTCGAGACGACGAGAAGAATCCGAGCAATGGAGTTGACGGGCAGCAAGCGTATGCCCATCTTTGCGTTGACTGCACACGCAACGGAGCATGATAAGCAGCTTTGTCTTGACGCCGGAATGGATCTGCATTTGACGAAGCCGATTCAGACCGATGTGCTCTTGGGGGCGCTGCGAAGGATCTCTGCTGAAGCAGCGGAGCAAGAAGTTATTCGCTTTTAGCCGGTCTCAGCGCGCGCTGAGCAGGGCGCACAGCGGATAGTGGTCCGATCCCTTCATGTCCTTACGGACGATGCCGTCGGACAATTGCAGCGGGCCTTTAGCAAAAATCCAGTCGAGCGCCATGGCAATAGCGTGAGTTCGTTCAATCTTTTCGCCAAGCGCACTGTGGTAACCCGCGTCCTCCAACTTCTTTAAGAAGACGGTTGGGAGATACTTCGTATTGAGATCACCCGCAATCAGAATCGGTGTTCCTTCGGGATACTGTTTGGCATCCATGAGCATTTCGTCTATCTGCTTCATCTGAATGCTGCCGTAACTGCGGCTCTCGAGGTGTGCGTTATAGATGACCAGAGTTCGTCCGTTGAGATCGAGTTCTGTCACTAATGCGATCCGGCTTCCCAGCCGCCGCTGCATCAATGGAATTGAAGAGGGTAGCCATTTACGCGGTTTCCAGAAACCCGACTGGTGCCGGAATCGAAGTACCCTGGCTTTCTTCATCGGCAGTCGCGCCAAGGTTGCCTGCCCGATGAAGGCCGTGTGATCGCTGGTTTCCTGGCTGAGTTCCTCAAACTCTATTGCGTACGCGCCGCGCATGTGCAATGTGTGCGCGAGTTGGGCGGCCTCATCCGCGTGGCCCGAACGCGCCGCGTTCCAATCAACTTCCTGCAGCAGCAGAAGATCCGGAGGGTTACGTTCGAGCTCTGCCGTGATCGTCTGGAGGTCAGTTCCGCGATCGATGTTCCAGGTCTCGATCCGGAGCTTGCCGGTATGAAGCGGTGCGACTGAAGCCTCGATCAGCCGTGGGTGGTCCGGATCGACGTCGGCCGCCGCAGCCGCCAGCACCACCGCGATGCAGGCTAGCGAGACAAACCTAGACATTCGCAAGCAAACCCAAAAGCGCAAAATACCATCCGCACACACCGCACCTGGCGAAGGGGTAATCCACAAGCGCGTGTAGACATACGACGATGACACCGATTCCCCAGACGGACCGCACGGCCGGCCGGAAGCTCCATACAAGCACGGCGGCCATGAGGACGGCGAAGAACACGCCACCTTCAGCGGCCCACTGTAACCAATCGTTGTGAGCACGGTTGATGTACACGCCGGTATCGAAACGGGCAAACATCGGATAAACGGCGACAAAGCTGTTCAATCCCCAGCCGGTAAGTGGCCGGGCCTTGATCATCGCGATAGTCGAAGCATTGATATCGCGGCGCACAGAGAGCTGGTCGTGTTGATGCAGCTTCTCGATTACCTGGCTCACGCCTGCCGCATAAATAAACACTGCCGCAAGCACAATCGTGGCCGCTGAAGCGTACAGAAACGCTCGATTTCGGTTACGAAGATAGAGCAGAGACAGCACGGCTATGAGCTCAAGAATGACCAGAGCGGATCCTGCTCTCGAGCCGGATGCGATGACTGCCGAGATTTGGATAGCCGACAGCACAATATACGGCACATCCGGCCTGCGTTTACTAAGTGCGCTCCACAACGTCACCGGAAAGAAAAGCTCGATGAATTCGGCGAAGTTATTCCAGTATGCAAATGTGCCGTACACCGCGGGAAACTTACTTGGCAAAAACCAGAAGTATCTGTTCGTGCGTGAAGCCTGTTCGAGCAACTCCAAAACACAAATAGCACTTCCAAATAACACAAATGCGCTCCGAAACCAGCGAGCACGGTCTTTATTACTGCCGACCTGAGCGGCAAACATCACCAGTGACGAGGCAGTGAACCAGAACAGGACGCCGGTCCAGGCGTAGTAGACAATCTTCTGAGGAAGAAACAGCGTTTGTGCAATTCCATACACCGTCATCAAGGCAAGACAAAGCGCAGGGAACGGGACTCGCAGTGGTGCGCTTGTCGGCAGTAGTAGTGACAACGCCCATGACAAGAGCAATGCGGCCGAGATAAA
>JAFARV010000519.1 GCA_019245255.1 Acidobacteriaceae bacterium
AAGTCATTCACCCGAACTGCGAGTGGGCGATGCCGTGACGCTTCTGGGCGCCGAGGGTGGCGCCAGCATTGACGCCCAGCAGATTGCTAAAATTGCCGGAACCATTTCTTATAACGTATTGTGCGGTATTCACGCGCGGGTGAAGCGGGTGTATGTGTAACGGCCAGCGCAGATGTTCAATTTGCTGCACACTTTCCTGATGAAGACGTTGAGCGTGAGCGATTTTCGGGAGCAATGTCTTCACCTGATCGACGTGCTACCTGCAGAAGGCATTCTCATCACAAAACGTGGTCACGCGGTAGCTAAAGTCATTCCTCTCCCACGTGCCTGCGCCGATCTCATTGGAAGCGTAAAAGGTATCGTGTCGGATTCCGAAGACGGCTTGTTTTCGACTGGAGATGCCTGGGATGTTGAATCTGGACACTCATATTCTGATCAAAGCGCTCGACGGAAGCCTAAAAACACGCGAGCAAGACGTCGCTATCGCGGATCCTGAGTGAAGCATCCTGCAGACGAAATCATCGCCGCAACGAGTTTGACGCAGGGCGTGCCGCTCTTGACCCGGGATGCGCGGATCCGAAAATCCAAAATGCTCAAACTGGCGTAGGCTGAAGTGCCTCGCGTCTGCTTAAGCGCTTCGGACAAAAAGACTTATTGTTCGTATTCGGAATCACACACGTGCTAAAGTCGAACAAGCCCCACGATTCAGCGGGAACAAAGGCAGACGTGTTTCCGTCTGTTGCAACGGTAGGAGAAGTGTCTAGTTGAAACGGAAATGGAAGATCCTGCTCATAATCGGCCTGTTGGTCGTGGTCACGATATCCGTTTTTGCAAGCATACGTATTCGTCAGCGCGGCATTGTAACGGTTCAGACGGGAAAAGTAATCCAGACAGATTTGGTTTCGGTAGTTACGGCGTCAGGCGAGGTCACGCCCCGCAATTACATAAACATTGGCACGAATGCAATGAACCCGGCGCCGATCACCGCAATCCTGGTGAAGGAAGGCGATCACGTTCGTAAGGGGGAGGTTTTGGCGCGCCTCGCAAGCGCGCAGCCTGCTGCCGACGTCCAGGCTCAGGACGCGACATTGAATTCTGCACTTGCAGACTCAGCGGCCGCCGAAGCGGCTGTCACTTCGGCGCAGGACAACATAGCGGTTTCGCAAGCTCAGGTGGATCACGATAAAGCCGACCTCGAACAGAAGCAGATCGACTTTAAACGAGCTAAAGATCTGTTTGATTCCAAGCTGATCGCCAGCCAGGATTTCGAAGCGAAGCGAGCTGCCCTGGATCTTGCGAAGGCAACCCTCGAAGAGTCACAAAGGCGGGTCTCGCAGGCGCAGGCAGCGAAATCACAATCTGCGGCGCAATTGGCCTCTGCTCAGAAGAAGATTGCACAGGCTCAAGCGATGTTTGCGCGATCGCGCGATGTTCTCGCTCAGTACAGCGCGGTGGCGCCGCTGGATGGTGTTGTTACAAACTTACCGGTCAGGGTCGGTGAGACCGTTGTGCCCGGTATCCAGAATTCCGCGTCGTCAACGATTATGACGATTGCCGACATGTCGATCATCACGGCAGAAGTCAACGTAGACGAGACCGATATCGTTAGCGTCCGCCTCGGTCAACCTGCTGAAGTGACCGTCGATGCCATCCCGAACAGAGTTTTCAAGGGGAATGTGATTGAAATCGGCGATACGGCGATCGTGCGGTCTACGGGTCTCGCTGCTTCGCAGGTTCAGACATCCAGTCAGGAAGCGAAAGACTTCAAGGTGAAGATCGCTCTCGACATTCCCGAAACCCTGGTCCGCCCGGGCCTATCGTGCACTGCAAGAATCACCACAGCGACACGCCACAATGTGCTGGCGATTCCGATCCAGGCACTAACGGTTCGCGACAAGGCACAACTCGAAGCTGCGAAGCCGGGTCAAACTGTGCGCGCCAGCAGTCAGGACGACCAGAAACGCCCGGCGGAGGAGCTCCAGGGTGTGTTTGTGGTCTCAAACGGCAAGGCGCAGTTCCGCAAAGTTGAAACAGGAATTACAGGAACTACGGACATTGAGGTGACCTCCGGACTCCATCAAGGCGACCAAATCATCACTGGCAGTTACCAGGTGATACGCACGATCAAGAATGAAACACGTGTGAAGATCGACAACAAACCGCCGGCTTCGACGGGTCAGGTTAACAGCTAGCGGCAGGTGGCATGCCAACTCTAGAGAACATCGCCGAAGACCTCACACCAGAGGAGCGCGAGCGGCGCGGCGAAGAACTGAAGCGCGAAGGCGTCATCATTCGCACGTACGATATCTGGAAAACCTACATCATGGGCGACCAGGAGATTCACGCGGTTTCAGGCGTCGACATCGAGATCCACCGCGGAGAGTACATCGCCATCATGGGTCCTTCGGGTTCCGGCAAATCGACACTAATGAATTTGATCGGCTGCCTCGATACTCCGACCAAGGGACTTTACTATCTGAACGGGAAGTTGGTCAGTGACATGGAGGACGACGAACTCGCCCGTATTCGCAACAAGGAAATCGGTTTCGTGTTCCAGACCTTCAACCTGTTAGCGAGAGCCTCAGCACTGCAGAATGTGGAGCTGCCTTTGATTTATGGCGGCATCCCGGGCCAGGAACGCGCGGAGCGCGCCCGCGACGCTTTGCGAACTGTCGATCTCGAACAGCGAATGCATCATAAACCGAACGAGCTTTCGGGCGGGCAGC
>JAFARV010000524.1 GCA_019245255.1 Acidobacteriaceae bacterium
CGCGCCACACGCGTCGCTTGGGCCCAGCGGGCGAAAGACATTCAACACTCGCAACCTGGAATCACACGTCGCAGATTCGTATATGTCATGCGACGCTCGAGCTACGAACGCGACTGGGGACGGGACTACGACCGGCCGACTGCCGCCGATCGGGTCTTAGCTGTTCTGCTCCACATGATTCCTCCCATCGGGCCGCTCCGCGCACTGCAGTTCAAAATGCCCACCGCGCCAGTCGAACAGCTATTCATGGCGAGCTTCGATCGCTGCGTCGCTCAGCTCCAGAATCAAGTCGCCGAAGCTCAGGCACGCAACCTCAAGCTCGCCGATGTGAACTATGATCTTGGCCAGCCCGCAGGCCCCGGGGCTTATAAGTTACAGGATGATGCCTACGCCTTTTGGCTGAATGCGCTCGCGAAGAATAATTTCGCAGACGCTAGGCCTGAAATCAGAGAAACGCTGATCAGCTACTATCGCGATCCGAGTGCACCGATCGAGACCAAGCGCCATCCCAGGCAATGGGCTCGCGTTACGGCGCAAGTAGCCGAGTTAAAGCAAGGCAGTCCAAGTCAGCTGCCGGCGCACTCGGCCGAGACTTCAGGCGCTGCGCTGAAATAACCAGACTCCGGCCGGATCGTCTTCGGGCGGACGCGGGCGGCTGGGGTCGATCTGGATTCCATCCCTCCTTACCCGCTCAGCTCCGTAGGGCTGTCCATCTTTCATGTAAGTCTTGCCTTCCGTCTTGACCCAGCCAGTCTCTTCCACGGCTTGAAGGATTCCGCCGGACTCCAGATGCGTGTCCGCCCGAAGGTTACCAAGGTCGCGGGCGCCGTCGCCGTGCACCATGGACATTAACTGCGGCGACGAAATATCGAGTATCCACGTCTTGAAATTCATTCGCCCGTAAGTATCTCTGCCAAGCGCGCGCACGCTTTCTGCCGGTAAGTACATCAGAAGGCCTTCGGTCAGTAACAAAGTAGCTTCCTCGGACCCCCCCGCGAGATTGAGAACGCGCTCCCTCTCCTCGGCATTGTTCAAATCCGCACTCGCGCGTTCCAGTCTGCACTTAGGAGTCTCGCCTCGAAGAGCTTCCGCCTTGTACTCGAGCATCTCGGGGAAATCCACCTCGATCCAGCGGAAATTGCTCGGCAGCTCCAGCCGCCACGGCCGGGTATCGAGTCCCGCTCCCAGATTCAGCACACAACCGATCGCATTTGACTCGACTCGCGGCATGATCATCTCATCGATGAACTTCGATCGCAACCCGATCCCGAACGTCATCCAGTGGAAGTGACCTATGTTGCGAGTTAGGGCCATACCCTTCTCGCCCGCAAGCCGTGCCGCGAACGGATCGCGCACCAGCGCGTCTGCCCTCTCGCTTTCCATTGCTCGTGCTGCGGCAACCAACAGCGCCGTATCGCTCACATGCTCGAGTTTCGTGGACATAGCTACCCATTATGTCCGACAGCGGGCCGCCGCTCTAGCAATGATGTGTGAACAACGCCAGCAAAATAATAATCGGAATCGGCACACCCAGCAGATACAGAATGATTGAACGCATTTCTTCATCTCTCCTCTTTTAAGCCGTTGCCTGATTTATTGATCGGCGCGCAATCGCTATATGGCCTTCATGTGATCGCGCTGCCTTCCTCCGATCGTCGCCGCATAGCTCGCGCAAAACGCGCCGATCAGGAGCGCCAGAAATGTCCACAGCAGCCAGCGTGCGGTCGCTTTGCGCGCCTCATCAGCCGCTTCTCGCGCTTGGACAATCACGCCCGAAACGCGTTGTGTCGCATCGTTCTGGTTTACTCCCGTTCTCGCGCTCACCAGCTGCGCAAGATAAGCCCGGTCGGCCGCGCCAGCTTCCCCTTGCCGCAGCGCATTCGCCAGAATGACCGCTGCCTCGCCGCGCACTGCGCTATCCTCTGCTCTTGCCGCGGGCGCGTTCTCTGTCGGCGCAGTCGTCACCCCCGGAGCGGGACGGAACAGCTCGTCTACAAAATACGCGTTCTCCGGGCCGCCCATCTCCGTCCCTGTCGCCAACCCTCCCACCAGCGCCGTCGCCGCCGAGCCCAGGAAAGCCGCCGTCACCACCACCGCTACCGCCCACACCAGAAATCCATGCGCCGTATCGCGGAAATAAACTTCATCCGTGTGAATCGCAGTCCATTTCGTGCGTAAGCGGCCAGCCACATATCCGCCTATGCCGGACGCGACAATCTGAATCACAATCAGCCAAATGATCGCCCCGGTATCCACCGCCGATGCGGATGCCCCCGCGTTCGACCACGGCGACAGAGTTAGTAATCCGAATCCTGCGCCTAGCGACAGCAGAGTAAGTGACAGCGCCGCTGCGACAATCGCACCGGCTAATACAGCGGCCCAGGATACTCCGGATGAATGGGCTTCTCGATTCAAAGCCGTCTCACTGTAACCGGACGGCGTGCCCGAAGATGTAGTCTGTTGCACGGAGACTAATTCCCCCCTCCAAGTAAGTCTGCGACACCTCTTAGCAGTCTGTCGCTGAGACAAGCTTAACGCGCTGCTCAATCATTTATTTAGCTGTACAACATCGATCTCTTTCAGCAAACGCACGGAGCGTGCAGGCCTTTTGTCCTGCGGCACAACGACACGGAGTGGTCCTTCCCTGGAGTCGAGTGGCTTGCCGTCACGCCTGTCAGCGAGAACTATCGAGAAAGCCGTGATGCTCGGATCAAAGTCGGCCAGCGCGTAGACGACCTGGTACCCGTCGCTTCCGATTGCGACGACGTAAGCGGAAAGCTGCTTGCCGCGAAGTCCTTGACCGAAATCGACACCACTACGAACGAGTACGTCATGCAGTAGAACTCCTTCATAGTTGACTTGCTTGCCATGATCCTGCAGCACGGCAACCTGCCGGGGGAGTTCGGCGAGGCTGTTAGCATCAATGTTCACTGGTTTGCCGTCATTCACGCGCACAATCACCTGGCTTGACGCTTGGCCGCACGCGAATAGCAGACAAATAGAAATCAGACGCATGACAGTACTGTAACGTGCTCAAAGCCGCAATGAGGCCGCCCCTGGAGCGGATCGTGTGTCCTTGTCTAAATAGGATTTCTGCCGCGAGCATCCGCGGAGGGCCGCGCGTGGGCTTTCAAAATCCGCAGCACTGAAAGCATTGTGTTCCAACTTCGTGTTGTCGCCGGCGCACCGAAGAGTTCATCGATCTGGCCAAGATAGCCGATCGTCTTCATGTGACGCCGATACACTCCAAAGACAAATCGATTTTTCGATCCTATAATTCGTACAAACCACTCCGGACTTTGCGGAACTGCAACCGGAAGGAAAACGTTGCCGCAACCAGCTTTCGACAGAATGCTCACGAATCGAACGACATCCGGGCGCGCTGGCTCAGTCGCAAACGGATCCTCCATTTCCAATCGAATAAGATCGCTGCCGCTGCACACCGCGAGTTC
Organism: Acidobacteriaceae bacterium; assembly: GCA_019245255.1. Lineage (GTDB taxonomy): Bacteria > Acidobacteriota > Terriglobia > Bryobacterales > Bryobacteraceae > Bog-105. The sequence continues at coordinate 3,453 of JAFARV010000524.1, forward strand.
CGCTTTGAACGGCAGCTTTCGGCGCAGTTCAGCAA
>JAFARV010000526.1 GCA_019245255.1 Acidobacteriaceae bacterium
GGTTCTCATCCTTTCTCCGCATGCGCGCTGTAACTGCCGCTGCATTATGTGCGACATCTGGAAGCGCACGGGCGACGACCGGCTCTCTGTCAACGACATTGAACGCTTGCTGGATGATGTTCAGAATCTACGCGTCGAATGGGTCGTCCTATCGGGAGGAGAGCCCCTCATGCACTCGGATCTGTTCGACATATGTCGCGCACTCCGCCGGCGCGGCATTCGCGTGACGTTGTTGAGTACCGGATTGCTCCTTCATAGATACGCTGAACAGATCACTGCCCACGTGAATGACGTGATCGTCTCACTCGACGGTCCGCCGCCGCTGCATGACACCATCCGCCGCGTTCCGGGCGCCTTCACCATCCTTGAAGAAGGAATTCGTAGGTTACTCGAAAGCGATGCCGTCTTCCCTATCTCGGCGCGCTGCGTCGTACAGCAACTAAATCACGGGCAGCTCATTCAAACTGCCGCCTGCGCTCAGGCGCTTGGTCTTCGTTCCATCTCATTTCTCGCCGCAGATCTTACTTCAGATGCTTTTAATCGCCCTAATGGCTGGCCGCAACTCCAGCAACAGCAGATTGCATTGACCCTTGACCAGCTCGACGTCCTTGCAGACCAATTCCGCCAAATCTCGCAACGCTGGAACGGATCCGGTTTTGTCCTCGAATCACCGGACAAGCTGCAGCGAATTATCGATCACTTCAGCGCCCACTTAGGTCTGTGCGCACCTCAATCGCCGCGTTGCAATGCGCCTTGGACATCCGCCGTTGTGGAAGCGGATGGTAGCGTTCGGCCTTGCTTCTTTCATCCCCCAATTGGATCGTTGAAACATCTCGCTTTGTCACAGATTCTGAACGGGCCTCAAGCGATAGCATTCCGCCACTCGCTGGACGTTGGCTCTAACCCGATCTGCCAACGATGTGTCTGTTCGCTGAACTGGAAACGCGCAGGCGTTCAGGAGACTTCATGTATCTGACTAAGCGCGCGTATGCGTATGTGTAAGCAAGGCGCCCCGCAGGCCGCGATAGACATGCAATGCGAGCTGCTTTCCGCGCCATCGATCCAAAATGCATATTTTGACGCTGGCCTGAACATGTGGATACTCACTCGGTATGCAGACGTTCTCGCAGCATTTCGATCGGATGCACTTCGGCCCGTAGGCCCGCGCGGAACACTAGAGGGAAAGATTGATGACGAACAAGACCGGCTTAAACTGCGCGCAGAGACAACTGCGGCACTCTCGCCCTCCGCGCTCAAGAGGTGGCAACTGGGGATCAGCTGTTTTGCAAGCACTCTGCTTTCGCGTTTGGCCGCCGGTTGCCAGGCTGATCTGGTCACACAATATGCGCGTCCCTTGTGCGAGCATGCTGCTCTGATCGTCACGCGCCCGACCAGCGCGGATACACAGAAGCTGCTGCAATTGTCTGCCGAAGTCTCTGCTGCAGCGGCAGAACCGTTCGATGTGACTCTTTCGGCGCGAGCCAAACAGTGCAGCGCCGAGTTGCTGACGCACTTCTCATCTGGACCACTCTCGCTGCAGGAATCCGGATTTGTTGCCCTATCGCAAACTCTTCCTTGCATGTTGGCAAGGTGTTGGTTAGCCTTACTCCGCCACCCGAAAGAATGGACCCGCCTTCATAATCAGCCGGCATTAATGGAACAAGCCGTTGACGAACTGTTGAGGTACGCGGGTTTAGCACACATCCTGTTCCGCATGGCCGTCGCCGACGTGAATCTCAACGGCATCTTTGTTCGCAAAGGAGAACGTTTGATGCTTAAACTCACCGCTGCAAACAGAGATCCGGAGCGGTTCGGCAATGCCGAGTCACTTAATTTTGCAGATACTCGCAAGGGTCACCTGGCTCTTGGGTTCGGCAAACACGCATGCGTCGGCGCACCCCTAATCCGAATGGTTATCTGCACGGCCACTCGGCGCCTCGTAGAACGATTTCCGTCCGCCGCCATCACTGGCGAAATTGAATGGCGTGGCGGAGCCGGATTTC
>JAFARV010000640.1 GCA_019245255.1 Acidobacteriaceae bacterium
GCACGCCGTACGGAATCGCGGGAGTCGGCCGCGGCGACCGCGGCGGATTCGCCGGATCGCCGTTCAGTCCGGAAACGCCCCAATCCAGATCGTTCTGCTCGTAGTAGCGCTCCAGGTCTTCGTACCGGATGGGCCAATCGTCCGCTACATCGTCCAGAGTGCGCACGCGGAAGTCCGACGGATGGAAGCGCGGAAAATGCCCCGCCCAGTGATGTGTGCTCCCGCCCACCGCATTGAACATCATCACGAAGGGTGGATTTGCGCCCGTCTCCATCACCGGATAGTCCTCCCAGCGCCTCCGGTAATTAGGGCTGAAGTTAAACGCTCCGCGGCGGAGTTGCACTTCCCAGTCAGGGCGCGTCGATGGATAATCGGATGCTTTGATCCACCCACCCTGCTCCAGGCACATGACTTTCGCGCCGAGATCGGTCAGCCGCTTGGTAACGACAGCGCCGCCTGCACCTGACCCGATCACCAGAATGTCAACTGGATCTTTTTGCACGGCTACACGTCTTTGTAGAGCTTCGGCATTTTGCGTACATCCGCGAAGAGCGCTTCATCGATTGGCGGAAGGTGAGGCCCCATGCGATCGGTCGGGTAGAGTTCATATCCGATGAGCTTCCAGACTGCCGGTTGCGTGTAGTACGACTCGTAAACGTATCCCCTCAGCAAAGCGAAGACTCTCAAAGCCTGGTCCTCCACCTGTTTCAGAACATCGACCTGGTTCTCTTTCTCGAGCTGCGTAAAGGGTCTCGTGAAGGATCGCTCGCTGAAAGCGTCCACCACAGCAAGACAGTTCCTGATCTCTGTTGCATCGTTCTCATCCCGCTGCATCAGTCTTTCGAGATAGATGAGCCCTCCAGCCTGACTTGCCGACGGCATTCCGTCCGACTCCGGAATCATCAGATCCATCACCGTTTTCAGGCGGTCCTGCACATCTTTTGCTGACTCTTGGACCGCAGGTTGAATGGCGCTGACAAGAACAGGCGCGGCAGCGCCCGCGCCCAGAAAAACGCGCCGGCTTGGCTTCATATCCCGGACACGTTATCACAATCTGCGCACGCTGGGACGCGAAAACGTGCCGCCCCTGCGCCGGGCAACTATTCAGCGCGTAACGCCTCTGTCGGATCCACGCCCGACGCACGCCATGCCGGAATCCAGGCGGCAGCCATTGCCGCGAATCCCAGAATTAGAACCGCCGCCGCAATCACCACCGGGTCCGATGGCTTCACATCATAGAGCTGTGATTCGACCAGCCGGCCCAATGCCCAAACCAGCGGAAGCCCAATCGCGATTCCTGAAACGATCATCACGAGGGCATCACGCAATATCAGCCAAACGGCCGACCGGGGCTGTGCGCCGAGTGCCAGGCGGATTCCAATCTCGCGTGTGCGCCGTGTGACAACGAACGACATTACGCCATATAGGCCCACAAGCGACATCAACAAAGCAAGCGCGCTGAAACTGCTCGATAGTGTCGCCAAAATGTGCTCCGTATTCAGCGATCGATTCACCTGTTCGTTGACAGTGCGGAAATCTATCATTGGCAATGTAGGGTCTACGCTCTGAACAATGGCGCGAAGGTTGTGCAACGCAGTTTCAGGAGCGCCGCGCACTCTGACATAAAAGGTCGGCCCCACATCACTGCCTTCGAGAAAAGGAAAATACGCCTGCTCGGACTCTTCTCTAAGCCCGCGATAACTGAAATTCGACATGATCCCGACGATCTGGATATTGGGTTTCGCGTCGGGTCCGTTGCCCATCGAGATCAGCGCGCCTATCGGGTTCCGCGCTCCGAAGTAGCGCTTTACCAGCGCTTCATTGACAATGGCGGACCGATAACCTGGATCGCCCGCAGAGCGCACATCCCGATCATCGAAATTGCGGCCCGCGACAATCTTAATTCCCATCGTCGCGAAGAAGCCCGGTGTCACCGCGTTAAGATTCACCTCTTCCCGTGTTGCGATTCTCTTTCCCGCGAGAATCGTGATCGGATCGTTCCAGCTTCCGCCCGTGAGCAATGCGAATCGCGCAACAGCGGACGCCTGCGTGATTGGTGATTGCCGGATCAGCTCGTCGAGACGCCGGATCAGCCGATTCCCATCGCTCGCCGAATAGCCGTTTTGCGCGGGGCGGATCTCGAATGACACAAGACTCGTTGTGTCAAATCCGGGGCCCTTCGCCATCAACGTTTCCAAAGTGCGAGTAAACAAGGCCGCGCCGATTACCAGCGTGAACGTCAAAGCAATCTGCACCGTCACAATGGCTTTGCGAATGTGCGCTCCACCGGATCCCGTCCCGCCGCGCTCTCGCAGACAGGATGAAAACGACTGCCGCCGCGCCTGCCAACCCGGAGCAAGTCCGCTCAGCAGACCGGCCGCGAGACTCGTACCCAAGGCGAAAAGCAACAGACGCCAATCGACCCCGGCGTGCAGCGCATTGGGAGCATTCCCTTGTGGTAAAAACGCAATCAGTGCCCGCACCGCAAGCGGAGCCGCAGCGGTTCCAAGCAAGCCTCCGGCGAGTGCGATAACCAGGCTGTCGGTCAGAAGCTGCCGCCCGAGTCGTCCTCGCGACGCGCCCAGAGCGAGTCTTGTCCCGATCTCGCGCTCGTGCGCCGACCCGCGCGCCAGAAACAAACTGGACACATTCAAACACGCCAGCCCCAACAACACACCCGTCACGGCAAAAAGTACCCATAACGGTTCCACCAGCCGCCGTCTGAGCTCGGAATGACCCTGCGGCGCTGCCGTCAACACCAGCGACGAATTCAGGAAGTTGTGTCTTCTCTCGGCTGTAATGACGGGAAAATCCGGAAGGCGCATGTCGTCCCGCAGCATCGTCTTAAACCAGGGCTCGAGACCTGACTCCGCTTGCCGCAAGGTCATCCCGGGCTGCAATCGGCCCAGTATCTGCATCCAGCGCGTTCGGCGGCTGAGGTAATCCTTGAAACCCGGTATCACCTGCTCCGACATAGAGGCGGCAATCCAGATTACCGGAACTTGGCCCACATCAATACCCTGAAATGTCTGGGCGGCAACGCCGATAACAGTCATCGGATGGTTATTCACCAGCAGCTTGCGCCCGATTACATCCGAAGCTCCTCCGAGCTTCGTCTTCCAAAAGCTGTACGAGAGCACAACCACCGGATTCGCATTCGGGACACCATCATCCTCAGTTGTCAGCACGCGCCCTATCGACGGCCCAACCCCGAGCACTTGAAAGTAGTTCCCGGATACAACCTCCGCGGTGGCGGGCTCAGCAAACCCCTCCGTCGTAATGCTGATTTCCCTAAGCGCCCGGCAAAATACACCTTCGAAGAATTGCTTTTGCCGATCCAGATCGCGGCAGATGGGATACGACATGAGATTCCAACTGCCGAATCCATCTGTAGTGACATAATCGCCTTTCCAATCGATGAGCACGAGGCGTTCCGGTTCTCGCGCTGGAAGCGCATGCAGCAAGATCTGGTCCACCAAAGAGTAAAGGACCGTGGTCGCGCCAATCCCGAGCATCAGAGAAAGCACGGCCGTCGTGGTGAACGAGGGCGTTTTATAGAAGGAGCGCAGTGAGAATCGAAGATCGTAAATGAGGTCCCGCCCCCATCGCGTCAGCCAGACGTCACGCACCTCCTCTCGCACTTGCACCAGGCCACCGAGTTCCAGCACCGCGTGCCTGCGAGCTTCGCTCGCCGCCAGACCCGTCCTCTCGAGATCGCTGACTCGCCGCTCCAGGTGATACTGCAGTTCGCGGTCAAACGACGTTTCGAGCTTGTCGCGACGGAACCAGTTCACTAATTTCCGCATTACCGGCCGCCCTCATTGAAGATGAGCCGAACCGCTCCTGCAAGCCGCTCCCAACTGTTTTTTTCAGCCGCGAGCTGTTTGCGTCCCGCAGCCGTCAGGAAATAGAACTTCGCTTCGCGTCCCGTTTCTGATTGCTTCCACTCGCTCCGCAGCCATCCCTTTTGCTCCAGCCTGTGTAGCGCGGGATACAGCGAGCCTTGATTGACCTGCACGACAGACCGGGAAATTTGCTCCAGCCTCTGCGCAATTCCGTAGCCGTGCGCCGACTCGAGCGAGACAATCTGAAGGATCAGCATGTCGAGCGTGCCTTGCGGGATTGGGAACCGGGAATTCAATGCCTCAACCTTCTACCACTCAGCATACATCGCCATAGGTCGAAGGTCAAGGTATATGTTGAGCCAGCCGAACACACCCGTCACTCGGCTCGCGTGAGCTTCTCGATCAGCTCTCGGTGTTGAGGAAATTGCTGGATGAGTTCGGCCCGTTTCCCCATCTCGAAATCGGCGAAATCAAAGCCCGGCGCTACCGTGCAGCCCACCAGTGCATAACTATCTGGCTGTTCCAAGCAGGAGCCGAACCAGTGCCCGCCAGGCACTACATACTGGAACTCTTCGCCCGCTTCGGGATTTTGGCCTAGCTTCATCGCACTCCAATTCCCTTCCGGGTCGATGCTGTGCACGAGCA
>JAFARV010000715.1 GCA_019245255.1 Acidobacteriaceae bacterium
GTTATCGTTCGCATTGCCGGGTATGTCGCGTGCGCGCTCGAAGGCCCCCTTCTTAAACCAGACAATGCCGTTGCCCGCAGTGCCAATCCACAGCGTTCCATCATCGTCCGCGCACAGGGCGCTAATGAAGTTACTCGCCAGCGCAGACGTGTTGAGGTGGTCATAGTGGGTAAAACTGGCCCCGTCAAACCGAAAGAGTCCTTCCTCGGTACCCAACCATAGATATCCGTCCGGCGTTTGGGCTATCGCCATCACGGAGCTGTTCGATAGGCCTGCGTCGCCTTGCCAGACCTTGTGAACGTATTGCGTGAGCGCTTCGCTCGGGTTCGCACTCGGTTCGGCTGACCACAGACGGAAAACGATCGCAGTAGCCGCGAGTCCCAGACGGACCGCGCCTCCTGAGCATCGCTTACCGGAGAAGAATGAGGCCATACGCAACGTCGGTTTCGGCTCAGGCCGGGGCAAGTCCCGGAAAGGAGACCAACTCACTTTTCGTATCGGACGGCCACGTGGCGTTTCGGGAGGTTTAGATCACTTTCACCGATATACTTTTCGAACGTCACCAGCAGTACCAGTACTTGATACCGCGAAAAAAGGCTAATGCGCGGCGCTGCGTCGCCGAAAGAGACTGTGTAGGCAACATCCTCTCAGATACCAGCACCAACAAATGAAAAAAGCGGCTTCCATCCTATTTACGCTGGCGCTAGCATGCTCAGGCGCTCAAACCGGACACACGTCGAAGATTGCGGCGGATGCGGCGACAACGGACACTTTGTCGACAGTACAGGTGATCGTACAGTGGAACATTCCGATCGGCGAAGCGACGGCAGCGAAGATTAATGCTCTTGGCGGGCAGGTAATCAGACAATTTAAATCGCTTCAGCAGGGAATTTACTCGGTTCCCGGATCGGCCATGACCGCTCTCGACGCTGATCCCGCGGTCAAATACGTTTCAGCCGATCGCAAGGTTGAACGCAAGCTGGCAACCACTGCCGCAACCATCAATGCACCCCAGGTGTGGGCCTCGGGATTCAACGGAACCGGAGTGGGAGTGGCGATTCTGGACAGCGGCATCAATCAGGATGACAATCTCGGTCAAGGGCCGCCAAGCAAAGTCATCGTTTACACCGACGACTTCACGCCTTCGGCCACCGTTAATGGCAAGCAATCTAAGAGCTTTGGCCAGGACTGGTATGGTCACGGACAGCATGTCGCCGGAATTATAGCCTCCAGCGGCAAAGCCTCGATCTGTGGCAATTGCAGCAAGTCAATGATTGGTATTGCGCCGGGAGCGAGTCTGATCGATTTAAAGGTCCTCGATTCTCAAGGTGTAGGAAGCGATAGCCAGGTCATAGCGGCTATCGATGAAGCCATTTCCTTGAAGGACACTTATCACATTCGGGTCATGAATCTCTCGCTCGGCCGTCCGGTATATGAAAGCTATACGCAAGATCCGTTGTGCCAGGCGGTGGAGTCTGCCTGGAAAGCAGGAATCGTCGTTGTGGTGGCGGCGGGAAATGACGGCCGCGATAACTCAACGAACAACCTGGGCTACGGGACAATACTTGCTCCCGGCAATGACCCTTATGTCATAACGGTTGGCTCGATGAAAACAATGAATACCCCGGAGCGTTCCGACGACTTGATCGCAAGCTACAGCTCAAAAGGTCCCAGCAGCATAGATTGCATCGTTAAGCCCGATTTGGTCGCGCCCGGCAATCTGATCGTCTCTCTTCTCGCGCAGCATGGAAGTCTGCCGTTGACAAATCCACAGAACGCAGTTCCCCAATCCGACATCCAATCTGTGAATCCTCCGAAGCAAGCCCCGACCGGTGGGAACGTTTCGGCTGACCCGACCAAACAACCGCCAGGAGTGAACTTCGGAGGCGGGTACTCCAATACGTACTACATCCTGAGTGGAACCAGTATGGCCGCGGCCGTCGTCAGTGGCGCAGTCGCAGACATCCTTAACGCTTATCCTGCCCTTACGCCCGATCAGGTGAAAATCCTGCTGATGCAGACGGCCTCTAAAACCTTCCCAACCTCGAGTGTCGTGACCGACAATCTGGGTAACACCTATACCGACTACTACGACATCTTTACCGTCGGTGCAGGCTACCTCGACCTGCAGGCCGCGATCAAAGGAGCGCCAAGTGTTCCGGCGTCGGGCAATTCTCTCTCACCGAGCAGCACCTACGACAGTACTTCCGGAAATGTCTACGTCTCCTTCGATCCATCTTCCGCCTGGGCAAATCAAAGCGTCTGGCCCGTCGGAAGTGTCTCGGGAGCGCGTGCCGTCTGGAGTTCCTCAGTTCTGAGTGGTACGCGGGCCGTCTGGAGTTCGAACGCGTTGTGGGGCGCATCCGCGGATTCTGCACAGAGAAGCGTCTGGAGTAGCAGATCCCATTGGGCCTCATCTTCGGATCAGAGCGCCGCTGATGTGGACAACTCGCAGAGCATCGAGATTGCCGGCGAAAACTAGGATCTCAGTGGGGTAGAGCCCCAGAAGCGTTCAGGACCACCAGGCTTTCCACAGGGCGCCGTCTTTGGATTGGGCATAGACTTCCACCTGGCCGGACACACGGGACAGCGCTGCGAGCGCGCCATCGGCCGCGATTTCGATTCCGCTGTCCGCTGCAACTTCGGACCAGGATGCAGCGGCCCAGCCAGTGCCGGAATCGTAGTCAGCGAAAAAGATCTTCGAATTGGCTCCAATCGCGAAGAATTTGGCCTGCGTGTCTGACCACGCCGACGATGCGAGGGGCGTTCCGGTTGCAGCCGTTGTGTCCGGCATATCGATAACGCTCCAAGCGACAGGCGCACCGCGCTTCCAGTCGCCAGCGCGTACGTCACCCGTGCCCGTCGTGAAAACGATCTGACAGAAGCCCTGAAGATCCGCGACGGCGAACTGATCGACAGCGAATCCGGGCGGTGTCAGTTTCTCCCATACAGCGAACAGGTGGTTCGCCGAATGGTCAACAACGGTTGCCCAGAGCGACCGATCGGCGGCGAGCGTGAGGAGATAGTCTCCGATGACAGTGAACTCAAAGCCCGATAATGCGGAGAAGCCGCTTACTTCGATTTTCCGCCATGCACCTGTATCGCCGGGCTGTTGCGTGATGCGGGAATAGAAGTGTCCGTCGCCGGCCAGTACAGTCAATTCGACGGCGTTCGCAGGTTCGTAGGGAATGCCCGCCACAGGACTGAAGGCTGAAAGCGTTATGGCGATTGGGGAGCCCGCGAGATCCGGGATGCCGAAGATGCTATCGGGGTAGACCCACACGTCGATCTGCTGCCACTCCGGCCACTCGCCGGAAGACAACGGACCGTTTGCGAATAATATTCCCTGACTCTGAACCGCCAGGTACAGTAGCCCTGGCCGCGGGGCGACGGCAGCGGCGAAGAAGATCCCGGTCACGTCCGGTTCCAGCACGCCTGCGACTCCCCGTACAGCCAAAGACCAGCCCTGTTCCCCGCAGGTCTTCAAACGCTTGTGCCACAGCTTACGGTCGATGTCAACGGCGAGGAGGTCGGTGTAATCGTAATAGGCCTGGCTGTATGACTGCTGGCATCCGATCATCCAAAAGACCGGAGACTTGTTGTCCGAAATCGGAGCCCACGGACGCCACGCTGAGAGGCGAATTGAAAAGGGAAACAGCGGAGACGTCCGATTCTGGTCGACGAATTCGAAGAAAGTGCCGGCAAGCGTGCACAAGCGGACGATGCGGTCACCCATGAGTGCGAACAACTGGAATGACATTTTCCAGTGCGGCGTATCGTCGCCGTGTGAGCTCGCTGGATGAGTGATGCGGATGGTCATATCCGGCGCTCGCGCCGCGGCGAAGTCGAAGAAGATCCATTCGGCGTCGTGGTACGTGTTCTCGTCGATGGGTCCCGCGGCTATCACCTGATCGGTTGTGACGCTATCGCATCCGATGACTACATTCGCGGTGGCAACGGTGAAGCCGTCCATGTTGTCGTCTTCGGTCTTAAGAAAGATAACTAGCGCTTTGACGAGACTCGCTTCATCTGGCTGCGCGCCGGGTTCTTCTACGCGCAGCGGATTCGCGAAGTCGCTGAAATCGTGCAGCAGGGACTTGCCGTTGTATTCAATAACATACTCGCGCTGACCCCATTCGACTCTGCCGCCGCGCAGAAAGGGATTTTCGAAGCGCGGGTACAGATCCGTCTGAAAGGGGCTTCCGTTGAGGCTGAAGCTCCCGCCGCCGCTGTAGTCGAGCGAGAGACGGTCGCTGGTTTGACCGGGACGGGGGATATCGTAGCTGCACGAAAAACCGCCGACGTCGTCCATGTGGACGCGGGCTTTAGTGACCAGGTCTTTGAACGTCTGGAAATCACCGAAATCATCGCTGCCGCCCACTTGTACGATCCAGACATTGCTGCCTTCGACGTACCAGTCGCGGCCCGCAAAGTAATCCTGAGGCAGCGGATCGGGCCAGACCCGCTGCAGCACTTTCTGATTGATTTCAGCAGCGGCGAGTGCCTGTGCCTTATCCAGATT
>JAFARV010000726.1 GCA_019245255.1 Acidobacteriaceae bacterium
GATTTCGTAGACCGACTGCACGTCGCGGGCAGTTACGACAGCTTTCGGGTCGACGTCGCAAAACAGCGCTATCTTGTCCTTGAGCTCTTCGGGCAAGGAGCGTTCGCATCGGCAAAGCAGTATATCCGGCTGAATACCAGTTGCCCGCAGATCCTTCACGCTGTGCTGGGTCGGCTTGGTCTTGAGTTCCTGCGCCGCCGCAATCCACGGCACCAAAGTCAGATGAATGAAGAGAGTATTCTCACGGCCTTCTTCGTGTCTCATTTGACGAATGGCTTCGATGAAGGGCAAGGACTCGATATCGCCAACCGTGCCGCCAATTTCGACGATGGCTATATCGACGTCGGCAGCTACCTTCCGGCAGGCGGCCTTAATCTCGTTCGTGACGTGCGGAATCACCTGAACGGTTTTTCCGAGATAATCGCCGCGACGCTCGCGGGCAATGATGTTTTCGTAAATTCGACCGGATGTTAAATTGTTACTCTGCGTCAGCGGAGCGTGCGTAAAACGCTCATAGTGGCCCAGGTCGAGATCGGTTTCGGCGCCATCATCGGTGACGAATACCTCGCCGTGTTGAAACGGACTCATCGTTCCCGGATCGACGTTCAGGTACGGATCGAATTTTTGCAGTGTTACTCTGAGCCCGCGACTCTCCAGAAGACAGCCGATGGACGCGGCCGCAATTCCCTTTCCAAGCGACGACACCACGCCGCCAGTTACAAATATGTACTTAGGCATGCCTCTCCTGCAAATGCAAAGTCGTGTGCTCTCCTGTCCTCACGTCGAAGCGAGACAATCGGCAGCGATTCCGAAGAGCCTGTTTACTCGCTCCAGATCCTCAACTGTGTCAACACCCAGTGACTCGTAATCAGTCTCGATGACGCGAATCGCGTGGCCATTCTCAATGGCCCGAAGCTGCTCCAGCCGTTCTGACGTTTCCAAAGGACCGATTTGCAAGTTCGGGTATTCGAGCAGAAAGTCTCGACGGTAGACGTAAACGCCTATATGCTTGAAGTAGCTGACGCGACTCACACCAGCATCGCGGTAGAACGGGATGGCCGATCGGGAGAAATAAACCGCATCACCCGCGAGATTCGTAACCACTTTGACGACGTTCGGATTTTGAATCTCGGCATCACTGGTAATCGCTTTCTTGAGCGTCGTCATCACGACCGAATCGTCCTGCAGCATAGGGAGCACCGCGGCATCGATTGCCTCCGGATCGATCAGCGGTTCATCGCCTTGGATGTTGACGTATGAGGCTGCGATTTCCGTGGACGCTAACTCGGCAATGCGGTCCGTCCCCGACGCGTGATCCGCACTGGTCATGCGCACTCGTCCGCCGAACTGTCGAACAGCGGCTTCTATTCGGGAATCGTCGGTGGCAACAATAACATCGTCGATGTATCGCGCCAATTTGGCACGCTCGTACACATGCTGGACCATGGGCCGGCCAGCGAGAAGGGCGAGAGCTTTACCAGGAAATCTTGTGGAGGCGAACCGGGCGGGAATAACGCCTAAAATGCGCGTCCGCACAATTGAGTGTAGCACGTAAGTTCACGTACGAAAGGGTTCCGTTACTCATTGTTATGTGGTCTTTTGTGCGGGTCTAAGGGAAGGTAGCCGTTTAGTAGCTGTCTTCCGTGCGGATTGCAATTTACGTAATAGCCAGCGCCCGTTGCTGCATTCTGAACTGAACTGCCCGCCTTCTCGCCCCTGCATGTGGACTCAATCGCACGCAGAACCTCCGGGCGATTCGCGGTCTTGAAATAGGGGCGAACTGCCTTCAGCCCGTACTTAGCCGGATCGCCCTCCATCGGGATGAATCGCCTGAAGTCGCTACGCTTATCGGCAATCCCGCGTTGGCCGTGCGAGGAACAACCGACCAGCAACAACGCAGCGCTAACCGTGAGCACGACCCGCATACGTTTTAGGGTAGCCGACCCGAAATTTAGCCGAATGTAAGTCTTAAATTATGCGAGTCGATAGATACCCGCTGATAAACTGAAGTTACCCCGTGAGCAGTTCAACCGTCGCACCCAGCTCAGCTTTCGATGAAGCCGCGTTGGTCACAAAGGCCAAGGACGGGGATATGTCTGCTTTTTCCGACCTGGTGACGCACTATGACCGGCGGATTTTCCGCATGGCTAAGCAGATCACTCAGAACGACGACGATGCTGAAGACGTTCTGCAGGAAACGTTTTTAAAGGCCTACTCCCATTTGGACGATTTCCAGGGCAATTCCAAGTTTTATACCTGGCTGGTGCGAATTGCTGTCAACGAAGCGCTTATGAAACTGCGCAAGCGGCGATCTGATAAGACAGTACCGTTGGACGAGCCAATCGATACCGGAGAAGATGAAGTGGTGCGGGAAATCGCCGTCTGGGACGAGAATCCGGAGCAACAGTACTCGCGTGAGGAACTCGGGGCCTTGCTGGACGAAGCAATTCAAAGTTTGAAGCCCGCATATCGCACCGTTTTCATCCTCAGAGACATCGAAGAAATGTCGATTGAGGAGACGGCAGACCTTTTGAAGTTATCGATTTCGGCCGTAAAAAGCCGGTTATTGCGAGCACGATTGCAGCTTCGCGAAAAATTGACTCGCCTGTTCAAGCGGAAGGGGGACGACGCGTTTGCTTACCTGTAAGCAGTTCCTCAGTGAGCTTAACGATTACCTGGACGATACATTGGATCCGCAGACCCGGAGCGAGTTGACGCGGCACGTGAATGAGTGCCCGAATTGCTGGGTCGTCTGTAACACAACTGAGAAAACGCTGAAGGTTTTCAAGGGGATGGAAGCCAAGGCCGTTCCACCCGATATTGAGCACCGTCTGATGGCCGCACTCGAGAAGCGGATTGCCGACCGAGGGCCCATCTGCGGTCAAAAGAAAGCCGAAGCCTAACTCCAATTAGCTCTACAACTTGCAGCTTGTGGTGCTCACTCCTGAATGGAGTGTCACTCTCGCCGTAAGGCATCGACTGGCTGCACTGCCGCCGCGCGTTGCGCCGGTACCAGAGCCGCCACCGCCGCAACCACAACCATTGCTCCTACACCGAGCGCCAGCGCGAGCGGATCTGTCGATTTCAAACCGAAGAGCATGCCTTGGACTGCGCGTCCGGTTGCGGCGGCGAGAATGGTTCCGAGCGCCAGACCGATGCCCAGCATCGAGAACGCATCGCGGGCGACCATCCAGAGTATCCCGGAACGGCTGGCGCCCAAGGCCATACGGATACCGATCTCGCCCGTTCGCCGAAAAACCGTGTACGACAGAATTCCGTAGAGACCCACGACTGAGAGACTCGCGGCGAGCGCGGCGTAGAAACCGGACAGCGTCGCCATCAGGCGCTCGCGCCCCAAGCCTTGCCGGATTGAGGTGCGCAGCACACTAAAGCTGAGCCCGATCTCGGGATCATTTCTTTCGACAACAGACCTCAAGTCGGCCAGGAGAGACGTCAACTCCTCATCGGAGCGGATCAAAATCGTTGAATCCAGATCCGGCCCGGCATCCTGATCGTCAGAAACGAATGCTATGGGAGCGTACTCTTCGCGGAGATCCCGATACTTTGTGTCTCCAACCAACGCGACAATACGGTAAGTCTTGTCAGGTCTCCCGCCGTCTTGCCGGATACCGAAAGTCGCGCCGATCGGGTTCACGTCTCGTAGAAATTTCTTGGCAAATGCCTGGTTGACGATTGCAACGGGAGGAGAGTTCATGGTGTCGCTGCGATTGAAATCTCTCCCCGCAAGCATTGGGATACTCAGCGTTCGAAAGTAATCCGGACTGACAGAGCTGAAATTGACTAGCTTCCGTGTCTCACCGCCCGGAAAGTTCAGGAACTCATTCCACCCATTTCCGCTCAGCGGCACGATACCAGTTTCTGCGGCCGAGAGAACGCCCGGAATTGCCCTCACCTGGTCCAGCAGTTGGCGCTCTCGGTCCAGACGGCTTCGCTCAGGGAGCTTCAGCGGCGAAAAGTCAAGATTCGCTACCACCACATGTTCCTGTTCGAATCCGACGTTCAGGTTCAGAAGTTTTCTGAGGGTTTGGACAAAGAGGAGAGCGGCGACCAACAGCACAAGCGATAAGGCCACTTGAGAAATGACGAGGGCACGCCGCAACAGAAGCCTGTCGCGTCCGGGAGTGAGTCCTCGGGCGCCTGTCTTGATGACAGCACCCGGATCTGTATGTGCGGCGTGAAGTGCCGGGGCCAGTCCGAAAAGAACACAAGTGAGGAGACCGGCTACAGCCGTGAACGCCAATACTCGCCAATCGATCGAGAGCGAAAGGAAGACATGGTCCTGCCCTGAGCCGATGCCTGCAATTAGAGCCGCGCACAGTAAACGAGCGAGGAAAGCGCCTGCGACAGTTCCTATTGCTGCGAGCAGAATGCTTTCTACCATCGACTGCCGCACAAGCCGCGCGCCCGAAGCCCCGATTGCTAAACGCAATGCCATCTCCTGCTGGCGTGCGGTGGCTCTGGCGAGCATCAGGCCGGCAATGTTCGCGCACGCGATCAGCAAGACAACCGTAGATATTGAGAAGAGTAGCCAAAGCTGACGGCTGTATTCGTTGCGTACCGAGGATACGCCGGTAGCTGCAGGCACGGCATGGAATCGGAAGTGTAAGTAGCTATTGCGTTCGATCGAGTCATAAGCGGGAGGCACGGTAGCGGCGAAGATGCTCGGCGAAATGGTTTCCAGTTGTGCCGAGGCGCGTCGAAATGTCCACCCTGGCCTGAGGCGACCAACCACCGCCAGCCACCAGATCGTAGAGCTGCTGGTCCAATCGCCCTGGCCGCGGAGTGCAGGCTCGCTGCACAGAGCCAGCGCCACATCGAACTTGCGGCCTACCTCAATACCCGAGAAGTCGGGCGGAGTAACTCCAATAACTTGGAACGCGTGTCTGTTCAGAGACACTGTGCTTCCGAGGACATCGGCGCGGCCACCGAGACGGCCACGCCAGAACGAATAGCTCAGGACGGCGCCTCGGATACCACAGCCCGTTCGATCATCGCCGCTTGAGAAGAGGCGTCCTAAAACCGGGTGAACCTGAAGCGTGTCAAAGAAGCTGCCGCTGACCCAGAGACCGTCTGCATGCTGAGCTTCCCCACCGTATTCGAATTCGAACTCTTCGGTGCTCCAGGCCGCAACACTTGAAAATGGCTGCTGCCGCTTTCGGAACTGCTCCCAAATGGCACTGGAGATTTCATTTTGACGCGAAACGCTGCTTCCGACACGTCCCTGGTGCAAGACGCGAATGTCAACGAGCTCCCGAGGCGCCGGGACTGGAAGCGTCCGGAGCATCACGGCGTCAATCAGCTCAAAAATGGCCGTGTTTGCTCCCACTCCAAGCACAAGAGACAAGGCAGCGATAACCGTGAAACCCGGACTCAACCGCAATGACCGAATTGCAAGCCGGAAATCGTTACCGGCCCCACTAAGAAATCGTCCGCTTTTCTCAGGCCCGAGTGCAACGTGAGGTATCTCGGGTCTGAAAACCGGCCGCAACTGTGCGCATAGCTTGTCGT
>JAFARV010000739.1 GCA_019245255.1 Acidobacteriaceae bacterium
ACACGCCGGTGACTACTGTGAAGGTGCCGAGTGGAAAATCCACCGTGATGTCCTTAAGGTTATGCTCGCTTGCACCTTTGACGGTAACCTTTAGCCCATTTCCGGCGCGACGCAACGGTGGAACCGGGATCTCCATGCGTCCGGCCAGATACTCGCCGGTGAGCGAATCCTTTGCCTGCATAATCTGGGCAGGCGTGCCATGTGCAATGAGATCGCCACCGAGCCGCCCTGCGCGTGGACCGAGATCGATAACGTAATCTGCCCGCTCAATCGTTTCGGCATCGTGTTCGACTACAAGAACAGTATTCCCGAGATCGCGCAGATGATGAAGCGTATCGAGCAACCGCTGGTTATCGCGCGGATGCAGGCCGATCGACGGCTCGTCCAAAACATAAAGCACTCCGCGCAGCTTTGAACCTATTTGCGTCGCAAGACGGATGCGCTGTGCTTCGCCACCCGACAGAGTTGCCGAAGAACGCGCCAGGCTCAGATAATCGAGTCCCACAGCACACAGAAACTGCAGCCGATTCTGGATCTCGTCAAGCACGCGCGCAACAATCTGCAACTCGCGTTCGGTGAACTGCCACGTTCGCATCAGCGGCAGCGCGCGCGCAATCGGCATTTCGGTGAAGTCCGCAATCGAGACGCCCTTCACTGTTACGGCAAGACTGGAAGGCCGAAGCCGGCGGCCTTCACAGTCGCGGCACTCGGAGGGTGACATGTACTCCATCAGCCAGTCGCGATAGGTCTCGCTGGCGCGTGCGAAATTCTCGTCCAGGATGCGCAAGATGCCCGGCCACTGAGAGTTGCCGTGAATCAATAAATTGCGTGTCTTCTTCGGGAACTCCTCAAAAGGTTTCGAAAGATCGAGGCCAAAGATCTCAGCAGCGTCCATCAAAGCCGAAGACATGTAAGACGAGCTTGATCCGGGCCCAAGCGCGCCATCCAACAACGGCTTCGAAGGGTCGCAGATCACCTTCACTGGATCGAATGCCCACGTGCTTCCGACGCCTTTGCACGTTTCACACGCACCGTACGGGCTGTTGAAGGAGAAGGATCGGGGCTCGAGCTGCGGGATGCTGGTCCCGTCATTCGGACATGCAAGCTTCTCAGAATAGAGCCGCTCTTCGCCATTCACGACAGAGATCACCACAAGCCCGCCGGCCCACTTCAGCGCAGTCTGAATTGACGATTCCAGGCGCTGCTCGATGCCGGGCTTCACGACAAGGCGATCGATGACAACCTCGATTGTGTGGTTCTTGCGTTTGTCCAGCTTGATCGGTTCATCAAATGTCAGGAGATCGCCGTCAATGCGCGCCCGAAAACCTGCTTTCGCAACGGCATCGAGCTCCTTCTTGTACTCGCCTTTGCGGCCCCGCGCAATCGGAGCCAGTACCATAATGCGCTCGCCCTGATGCCCGCTGAAAACCTGTTCGAGTATCTGCGTTGGGGATTGACGGGCGATCTCGGTGCCGCACACCGGGCAATGCGGAACGCCGACGGACGAGTACAGAAGCCGCAGATAATCATAGATCTCAGTAACCGTCCCGACGGTCGATCGGGGGCTGCGGGAAGTGGTCTTTTGTTCAATGGAGATTGCGGGACTTAGACCGTCGATAGAATCGACTTCCGGCCGCTCCATCTGATCCAGGAACTGGCGCGCGTACGGGGATAGAGTTTCAACGTAGCGGCGCTGGCCTTCCGCATAGATGGTGTCGAAAGCCAGTGAGCTTTTCCCGGAACCGCTCAGACCCGTGATAACAGTGAACGTATTCCGCGGAATTTCAACACTGATGTTCTTCAGATTATGCTGGCGCGCGCCATGCACAGTAATGCGATCTAACATTTCGAGAGGTGCACAGCGCTCTGTGCGTTTTGGCCTACTTTCATTTTCTCGCACCCTGTTTGCGGGGGAACAGTCGTTAGGATGAGTTATACGGCCGAGTCGGCGCGGCCGTGTCAGGTGAGCAAATATGGCAAAACACTTCAAGGATTTATCAGAACGCGAGATACTCGGCCTGGCAATTTCACTCGAGGAGGAAGACGGCCGAATCTATGGCGAGTTTGCCGAAAAGATGCGCAATGATTATCCCGCGACGGCCCGCATGCTCGAGGAGATGCAGGCAGAAGAATCACAGCATCGAGCCAGTCTGATTCAGCAGTATCGCTCGCGTTTTGGCGACCATATTCCTCTCATCCGGAGGCACGACGTAAAAGGTTTCGTTTCACGCCCGCCCGTCTGGCTGGTTGAGTCAATCGGACCGACCGCGGTGCGGCGGGCAGTCGATTCCATGGAATCGGAAACGACGAAGTTCTATCACTTTGCGCAAGCGCGCGTGAGCGACGCATCAACACGCCAACTGCTGGGCGATCTCGCCGAGGCAGAGATGAAGCATACTGCCACGGCCGAGGAAATGGAGAAACAGCATGTGACACCGCAGGCGCGTTTGCAGGAGGATGAGGCGTACCGGCGTACTCTGGTGCTGCAGTACATTCAACCGGGTCTCGCGGGGTTGATGGATGGATCGGTTTCAACATTAGCGCCGCTATTTGCAGCCGCTTTTGCAACCCACAAAAGTTGGGACGCTTTTCTGGTGGGCTTGGCGGCGTCGGTCGGCGCGGGTATTTCCATGGGCTTTGCGGAGGCGCTGTCGGATGACGGTTCTCTGACAGGACGAGGGAAGCCAGTGATACGTGGCGCAATCTGTGGTGTGATGACGACGGCGGGGGGTATTGGGCATACGCTGCCATATCTGATCGCCGACTTTCGAGTGGCCACGACGCTTGCCGTTTTCGTTGTGGCCGCTGAACTGGCTGCCATCAGCTTTGTGCGCCATAGATACATGGATACGCCGATCGTGCGAGCCACCATTCAGGTGGCCTTGGGAGGCGTGCTGGTATTCCTTGCCGGTCTGTTTATCGGAAACTCATGATCGAATACGAAGATGCAAGTGCGGAGGTCCGCACCGTTTTTGACGACATTCGTGCAACGCGCAAAACCGAATACATCAATAACTTCTGGAAGGCGCTGGCGCACGACCCCGCCACATTGAGACGAATTTGGGACAGCTTGAAGGAAGTGATGGCGCCGGGCGCGCTGGATCCACTTACTAAAGAGCTGATTTACCTCGCTGTGAGCGCGACAAATCAGTGCGCGTACTGCATGGCCTCACATTCGGCGTCAGCCCGCAAGAAGGGAATGACTGATGCGATGTTCGGTGAGTTGATGGCGGTGGTGGGGATGGCGAATCAGACGAATGCGCTCGCAGCAGGGTATCGGGTGCAAATTGATGAGTGTTTCCGGTAAGCAATGCTGTTCGCTGACGTCGTAGATACTTCTCGTCGAATCGCTTCGACCAGTAAGCGGCTCGAAAAGACCGGCCTGCTCGCACAGTTGATGAAGCGGCTTGCGCCGGAAGAGATCGATGTGGCGGTCGCTTTCCTTTCCGGCGCAGCGCGGCAGGGACGCATCGGGGTCGGCTACGCGACAGTCCGCGAAGCCATGCAGCCGCCCGCAGCGGAGCCGATGCTCGCGATTGCAGATGTCGACCATAGTCTTTCCGAACTTGCCGCCGTGCAGGGGCGCGGTTCCGAGCAGCGGAAGCGCGAGCTTTTAAGCGCTCTGCTCAATCGGGCTACCGAACCCGAACAGAAATTTCTGGTTGGCCTGCTCATGGGTGAGATTCGGCAAGGAGCGCTCGAAGGCATCATGCTGGATGCCATCGCTAAGGCCTCAGGCGTTGCCCCGGACCGAATACGTCGTGCAGCCATGATGGCCGGCGGCGTGGCGCGGATCGCGAGGCCAGCTCTCGAACGCGGAGAAACGGGTTTAACCGACTTCGATATTCAACTATTCCGGCCTGTGCAGCCGATGCTCGCTCAATCGGCCGAGGACGTGAACGAAGCACTTGGAGAGCTTGGAAACGCAGCACTCGAGTACAAGCTTGATGGCGCGCGAATCCAGGTTCATAAGTCGGGGGACCAGGTTGCGGTTTACTCTCGCGCCATGAACGACGTTAGCGCCGCAATACCTGAGGTTGTCTCGGCGGTACGCGCGCTGCCTGCTCGTGACCTGATCCTCGATGGAGAGGTACTGAGCTTTGACACGAACGGTAGGCCATATCCATTCCAGGTGTCAATGCGCCGGTTTGGCCGCAAACTCGACGTGAATAGCCTGTTGAACGAGTTGCCGATGAAGCCGTATTGGTTCGACGTGCTTTACCACGACCGGCCGGTGATTGATGAGCCACAGCAGCGCCGGTTTGACGATCTCGCGGGCGTGGTCCCTGTAAGTAACCTGATCCCACACCTCATAACTGCAAGCCCTGAACAGGCAGATGAATTCCTTCGCACCGCTCTCGATGCCGGACACGAAGGCATCATGGCCAAATCACCGGAAGCCGCTTACGCAGCAGGCGCTCGTGGCCAGAGCTGGCTTAAGATTAAGCAGCCTCGCACGCTGGACCTCGTGATTCTCGCGGCGGAGTGGGGAAACGGGCGCCGTCAGGGCTGGCTCAGCAACCTGCATCTGGGCGCACGTGACACTGTGAAAGGCGGCTTTGCCATGCTGGGGAAAACCTTCAAGGGCCTCACGGACGAGATGCTCGCCTGGCAGACTAGTGAGTTCCAGAAGATTGAGATTGCGCGCGATAAATACACCGTGTATCTCGAACCAAAAATCGTCGCAGAGATAGCCTTTAATGAAATCCAAATTAGCCCTCGGTACGTAAGCGGGCTCGCATTACGATTTGCCCGTGTGAAGCGGTACCGCCCCGACAAAATAGCCGAGGAGGCCGACACATTTGAGACAGTTCAGAGGCTGGCGGGAATCGCGTCGAGTTGAATGCGCGATAAGCTAACCCCTAACTGACAGATCGCGCAAAGCTAATTCGTTGCTCGCTCTTTGATCCGAAACCTGATCCGTCTGCGCTTTCAGATCAGAGATAAAATTTCCGAGTCCGCCTAATCTCATCCGCATTCATGGTCGCAGTCATCGCGTTCTCGTTGTTCATCGATTATTTCCTCTACGGCATGTTTCTCACTTTGGCTGCGCATTCTCCTAGCGGACTGCAGACCGAGGCACAAATGGCGTGGCTTTACGGCGCCTATGCAGCAAGCGCCTTGGTAATCACACCCCTTGTCGGCTACATTGGCACCCGAACCGGTGGGCGGACTGTTATGGTATGCGGACTGACGCTCGCGGCCTGTGCGACAACACTTTTCGGTTTCGCTTCCGACCTGCAGGTCCTGTTTTTAGGACGCCTGTTCGAGGGTGCCGCGTCCGCCGCACTCTGGACCGCCGGCCTTTCCTTGGTCGCCGCTCACTACACCGAGAACCGCGTGGAAATGATCGGCTATGCATTCACCGGGAGCACCGCGGGCAGCGTTCTGGGGCCCATTGCCGGCGGTCTGCTCTCGCATATCGGCGGATACAGGCTGCCGTTCCTGGTGACTGGCTTATTGATCGCGGTCGCCTTTGTGGGGATTTTGTCGATCTGTCCGCGCGGCGAACGTAGCCGCCCAGAGAACCTCAATTTGCGTGCCGTACTGATGAACAAAGCGCTGATTCCGCCTGCGCTGGTCATCGCTGCGGCCGCATTTGCAGTCGGACTTCTTGAGCCCCTTCTGCCGGTGCGGTGGGCGCGTGAGGGGATGACGTCTGAAACAACGGGTCTGATCT
>JAFARV010000399.1 GCA_019245255.1 Acidobacteriaceae bacterium
GGACCAACGCTCTCAAAGAGATCCGCGAATGCAGTGTTAAGAAAGAAACTACACGACGCTAAGCTTCCGGCTAAAAGGACTATCAGCGCTGATATGCTCCTGGGCGAGCCGAACAGGCAAGTGCGAAGCTGAGAGCCGCTGTCCGGATAAAGAGCGCAGCGAACCCGTACATAGTGATCCTAGTTAGCGTTCAGCTGCTGCCGCCAGGTTGCGTCGATTTTGTTGAGTCGTTCACTTCGGATGGCAGACTCAGATAGCTTGAACAGAACGCCGCGGTCTGGGCGCGAACGCAAACATCGGCAGGCGCCGGCTCAATCGTCCGGCTTTCGATTGAGTATTGCATCCGGAGCCAGTTCACCGGCGCGTAATCGATCTCTTCGATCACAAGGACGTCGAGAATGGATGCACTGTGTCCCACCACGGAGTACCGCATTCTGGAACTCTCGTGCCCCGCAGGGAAGCGTTCGCACCGGCTATGCTGATGACCGTGATTGCAACCCACGAAGAGGCTGGATGCCGGAGTGCGCGCTGTCTCGGCAGTAGCGTGACACAGGCCCTCAAACTCCTGAATCAGAGGTAAGCGGGCCCGCGGGTGCGTTTTGTTCGATACCGGCCGCACTGGCTCGAAAAAAGGACAAGCCATACCGCTACCTCCCAGGCTTTCGCTTCGCTACATCGATTTTAGCGTTCGAAGTTCCGTTCGGTGCGGTACGCTTATACGCGGTCTCACTTAGCCAGCGTGTAATTAACGATCACCTCCGTGACTATCCTGACGGGATTGCCGTTCAAGAGCGTTGGGCTGTAACGCCATTGCCGCACGGCCTCCAGCGCAGATTGTGTCAAGTCGTCGGAAGGCGAGGACAAAACGCGAATGTCTTCCGGTACGCCGTCCTTCGATATGACGACCTCCAACTGCACCGTGCCTTGCACACCGGCCGCCTTTGCCGCCGGCGGATACGTAGGGTGAACCTGGGTGACGAGCTTCGCTTGCGCGTGCTCTCCAGGTACCCGCACTGGATCTGCTCCAGGCGCATTCGATTCTGCTGCACCTGAGTCGCCGGTGACCCCCGCTTTCAGGATGATGGCGCGATGTACCTCATCATCCGCCTGAACGTTGAATTCACGGTACAGAGGCGCAAAGCCCGGCTTCTCTACATGCAGGATGTAAGAACCCGCGGGCAGATTATCGAATGAGAATCTACCTCCGGCAGTTGTGGTGACCTGCTGCTTCGTCGAGGTGTCTGCGTTGTAAAGCGAGGCCTCGGCGCTCGAGATGCCCCGGCCTCCGGCATCGAACACGGCGCCTCCGATGGTGGCGGCGGACAGGCCTGCTGCGGACGCAAGCAGACCTGAGAACAAGTTTCTTTTCACGATGTGCGCTCCTGATTCAGATGTTTGATTGAATGAAGGCCTCACCGCGGATGCCATCAGGGTTGCTGCTATCAGTGCGCAAGCTAAGGCCACGCGCATCCCGCGGAGCAGATGTGTCTGAGGATTTAGGATCGCGTAGAGGCGCGCTTCCAACTCGCCTCGACGGGCCATTGAGATCACAGCGGAACGCGACAGCTGTACTCCGCCGAATACATGCGCTATTTCGAGCAGTTCTTTCGCGTAGTTTGAAGCCTGCACGCCTGACTCGAGCACGGCTGCATCGCAAGCGCGTTCACTTTCGCGTCGTAATGCTGAGCGTGTCCACCACGCCAGAGGTTGAAACCACCACAGCGCAGTAACTGCGGTTGCGAAGGTTTGCGACGGCAGGTCGCGCCGGCGAATATGCGCAAGCTCGTGCACCAGAACAGCCCGGATTCGAAAGTGTGTCCACGCAAGGCAATCGGCGGGAAGAATGATTGCGGGACGCCGCAAGCCGGCCACAAACGGCACAACCGGGGTGGATGAGATAAGCAGCTTGGGTACTTGTGCAAGGCCCAGCCGTGCACATTCCCCATCGACGATCTGCAGTACGGCGCCATCAGTTAGCGGCTTGGCTCTGCGCACCAGCTTCCTTACTCGTAGGAGGCCGTCGGCGAGCCGGGCGAGTAACAGCGTCGCGCCTGCGAGCCAGATCATCAACAGCCAGTTCGGACTGGCCTGACCCACCGCCACCTGCGAAGTCCCCCTTATGAACTGCGTGACGGTCACCGTTTCCTCCGCTGCATGTTGGAACGGCAATGGAATCTCGATCTCAGGGAGCGTGATCCCCAACAGCGGCCACACGAGTAACAGCATGAGAGCAGCGAGCAGGATGCGGTGCCGATCTCTCGGTCCGGTACGAGGCGCATGCCGCAGCAACAGTGCCGCGGCAAGTATCACCCCGGACCGGATCAGCAGATTCATCAGAATCGGAATCATTAGCGCCCCTCCTTTCTGGCCTCTTCGATGACCTTTGCGAGCCGGTCAAACTCCTTTTCCGAAAGTCGCCGGGAAGATACATCGAGAAGAGTCGCCACAGCCTCTTCGGTTGAACCGTCGAAAAATGTGTCTAGCAAGTGCAGAACGGCAGACCGACGGGCCTTTTCGCGCGGAACCACTGGGATGAACACATACCGGAGGTCCTTCTCCTCGTGCCGGATGTGCTTCTTCTCTTCGAGCACGCGCAACATGGCGCGGACGGCTGAGTAGCTCGGTGGGTCGGGAATCTCCTTGTGTACCTCTGCCGCAGTCGCGCGGCCCATCCGGTACAGCACATCCATAATCTGGCGCTCGCGCCGGCTGAGTTTGTGCTGCTTTTCTAGCATCTTGCTATAAAAATAGCAGCAAGCCTGCGACGCGTCAAGAGCGAAAATGCGCTCAGCGTGCGAGCAGCAGTTTTTCGAGTGGTTCGAGAATCGCCGGGCGCACATCGAAACGGCCGTCTTTGAGATCGTGGGCCGCTTTTTCGACGACGGAAAGGACCGTTGGAGCGGGAATCGAAGCGATTGCACTGCGCAGTTCCTCGACCGTTCCAAATGGATCCGCCGTTCCCTGGACGAAGAGCGACGGGGTTCGAAGCTCGGGAAAATGTGACGTGCGCAGTTCGGCCGGTTTCTTGGGTGGATGCAAGGGATACGAAAGCAGCAGGAGCGCCGCGGAATCCACGTTGCTTTCTGATGCCAGAATGCTTGCCTGGCGTCCGCCATAGGAGTGGCCGCCGAGCACGATTGGGCCCGAGACGATGCTGCGCAACTGCGACACAGCGCTCGCAATCCCGAGACGATCCTTAGCTGACTGCGCAGGAAACGGAGGTCCGGACCTTCTACTTGTCCGGAACGGCAGGTTAAAGCGCAATACGTGAAAGCCTTGCAGTGCGAAAGCCTCGGCGAGTGCCGTCAGCAGACGAGTCTGACAGTTGCCTCCGGCTCCATGCGTGAGAGCAATCCCGCGATCTCCCACCGCTTCAGGAACGTGCAGGAAGCCGTCGATTAAGTCATTTGAAAAGGGTTCAGGCGGTTGCATCTTGAGTTGTGAAATGTGCTGCGGTCTTGCGGAGTTCCTCGAGCTGCGCTTGTTGCCACTCGGCGTTCTGCCCGAGCTCGCTGGCCATAATGCGAGCAACTCTCGGCGCGCAATCCATCGCCGCACGGGCATTTAGAAACAAAGATCTGGTCCGTCTGCAAAGAACGTCTTCTACTGTCCGTGCCATCTCGTGACGGGTGGCCCAGACCACTTCAGCCTCCAGGTAGGGCAATGACGGCGAGAGCGGCGTGGCGAGTTCCGGGTCCGCAGCAACCAGTTTCCGAACGAATTCGGCATCAGTACCGAACGAACCCAGATGCCCCAGCTCCGGCTTCGGCGATTGCGCTCCGTGGATCCTGAGGCTTTGAGTGACACAAGGCCGCGCTGGTAGTTTTTCTAGGGCGGCCGCCCGATTCACGCAATCCTCAGCCATCTGCCGGTACGTGGTCCACTTTCCGCCAGTGATCGTCAGCAATCCGGAATCGTCCGTCAAGATCACGTGATCGCGCGAAAGTTGGGCGGTATTTCGCCTATTTGGTGCTTTTACCAGCGGCCGAATTCCCACGAAGATGCTCAGAATGTCGCTGCGAAGTGGCTTGTTTTTCAGGTACTTACCGGCACGGTCGAGGAGAAACTCGACTTCTCGTTTGGCAGCGGAAGGCTCCTCCACAACGCATGGAATGGCGGTATCCGTCGTCCCGACGACCGTGTGTTCGAGCCACGGAATGGCGAACAGGACACGGCCTTTCTCGACGCGTGGAATCATGAGCGCGCAGTCCCCCGGAAGAAACGATCGATCGAGCACAATGTGAACGCCCTGGCTCGGGGAGACGATCGGCGCAGCCTCAGGATCAGCGAGCTTGCGGATGAAGTCCGTGAACGGGCCGGTGGCATTGATGACGACTTTCGCCCGAGGGGAGAAAGTCTCACCAGTCTCATCGTCGCGGGCGAGCACGCCGTCGAGGCGACCGTGCCCGTTCTTTGTCAGGCCGGTCACGCGGAGATAGTTGAGAACGATAGCGCCCTGTTCCGCCGCGGTCGCGGCCATGTGGATCAGCAGGCGGGCATCGTCGAACTGACCGTCGCAGTACAGCACTCCACCCCGCAGGCCTTCGGGATTGACCGTCGGGACGCGTTCAATCGTCTGCTCCCGGGACAAAATACGGGTCTCGCCGAAACGCTCCTCACCCGCTAACAGGCTGTAGAATTTTAGGCCGACCCCGTAGTAAGGCCTCTCCCACCAGTGGTAGGACGGGATGGCAAACGGCAACTCGCTTACGAGGTGCGAGGCGTTGCGCCGCAAGACGGCTCGCTCACGCAGCGCATGCTTGACGAGCGAAATGTTGCCTTGCTCCAGATACCGGACCCCGCCGTGAACGAGCTTTGTGCTGCGGCTGGACGTTCCCTTGCCGAAATCGCCCGCTTCGAGCAGCAGCGTCCGGTACCCGCGAGAGGCGGAATCGATGGCAATACCGACCCCGGTCGCGCCGCCGCCGATGATGAGGATGTCGAACGGGCCAGGCTCCGATTTCAGCCGGTCGAGCATTTCTGGACGCGTCACTTCTGGCTTTGTATCAGAACCCGTTCGGAAGCTGCGGTTCGCGTTCGCACGGTCGATCCCATAAGCGGACAGTCGGGCTGCCGCTTTGAGCGCGTAACCGGTTGCAGAATATAGATGTTACCCCCTGGCCCGGCAAGTGCGATTTAATAGACCGAATCATGGATGTTCCTCGAGGAAAAGAAGTCGCCCGGCGCCGGATGATCCGGCGTATTGTCCTGGGCGTCGGAGCGGCAATCGCCATCGGCGGTACAACTGTCGCCCTCGCGCGTCTAAAACCGGCAGCACCCACAGCCGAGTCGAGCGAAATGTATATCGGGACTGTCAAGCGCGGCGATATGGAACGGAACGTTCGCGGGCTGGGCCGCCTGACGCCGCAAGAGATCTATTTCATAGCAGCGGCCGTGGATTGCCGGGTAGTGCAGGTGGTCCGCCGGCCGGGTCTCGAGCCGGTGAAAGCCAATGACGCGCTGCTCGTTTTGAGCAATCCCGACCTGGAACTCGAGGCGGAGAAAGCCGAGTGGCAGGTAAAGCAGGATGAGGCGACGCTCGCAAACCTGAGGGTGAAGCTCGAAAGCGACAAACTCGATCAGCGCGCGAGTCTGGCGGAACTCGAATCGCAGTACACGCAAGCGAAGCTGACTGCCGACCGCGATCTCGAACTGACGCGCCTGAACCTCAAGAGCGATCTGGAATCGCGGCTGTCGGTCGATTCCGCGCAACAACTGCAAAAGCGGGTGGACTTACAGAAGCAGCGTCTGGCCATCGCGGATCAGGCCATCAAAGCCCAAGTTGAAGCTCAGCAGGTGATCGTCGAGAGTTCGCGCGCTAACTATGAGCTGAAGAAAAAGCAGGTCGATCAGTTGACGATTCGAGCCGGCATCGATGGGG
>JAFARV010000996.1 GCA_019245255.1 Acidobacteriaceae bacterium
CATAACACGACCGTAGAGCTGATTGACCGGACCGAGGCGCGCGGCGCGATCGCCCGGACTCGCGACGCCGCCGACCGACGGCAGGTTTTTATCGAGATCACGCCAGCCGGCGAGCAGATCGTCGCCCTGGTAGCTGAGCGGATTCAGGACGCCGCCCAGGAGCTCAACGGTGCGGCATCTGAGCGAGATGAGACGCACGATGCAACTGCAGCGCCGACGGAAACCGGCGTTGCGATGAGTGCCTGAGTTATCCCGCGGGGGCAGACGATCACAAAATCCCTAGGGAATGTTTCGGGTGGGATTTAACTGGTGTCTGACCCCAATTTACCCAATTCACTGGCGACGCTTGAAGTAAGAGTCTTCTGAGCGGGACTCGGGAGAACTCCCGTCTGCTTTGCCGATAAGAGGCTTAGTAGGCGACTCCATGACGATTCCGCAGAAACTTTGGGCGCTGATGGGAACCGCATGCCTTACAGGTATCGCGGCGGCTTCTCTATGCCTCTTTCAAATGCACACAGCCGTGGCTCGCTACGACTCGATCCTTGAACATCAGGTCAAGGCCGAGGCGGACGCGCGCGTGATGCAGGTGACTTTCAAGAAAGAGGTCCAGGAGTGGAAGGACACGCTGCTCCGAGGCAACGACCCTGCTCAGCTTGCAAAATATAGTGGAGCTTTCCTCAAAGAGCAGCAGGCAGTTCGCGGTCAGGCCGTGGCGCTGCTCGAGAGCAGTAGTGGCCATTCGATTCATGAGCTCGTTGGTCGATTTCTGGAGGCGCACGACCGCATGTCGGAGCGGTATGGAACCGCACTCGGCGCCTTCAAAGCTGCGGGGGGGCAAAACGCGCACGAAGCGGATCTCATGGTCAAAGGCCAGGATCGCGGGCCAACGAACTTGATCGATGACATTGTCAAGGGGTCCGAAACAGAAGCGAATCAGCTGATTCAGCAGAATCACCGGGCAGTTGCGCGGCAGCGCACGACGTGCATTTCCGTACTCGCTATCGCATTTACGATTCTTCTTGCGGGTGCCGCGATGACGATTCGAAGCTTGACGGTATCGCTTCGTAGGACGATCACCGTACTTCAGGGAAGCGTACAGGAAGTAACCAGTTCGGCGGACCAGATTTCGAGCGCGACTCAAGCCCTCGCTGACGCCGCATCGCGCCAGGCGTCACTCACTGAGGAGACATCGGCTTCGAGCGCTGAAATATCCGCGCACGCCAGGGCAGCTTCGAGCAATACCGTTCGCATGACGGAAGTGATGGAACAAGTGTCGAAAAGAACCGCTGCAGGATTGGGCAAAATGCAAGATCTGACGGCGGCGATGCAGTCCATCAAACAGGAGACCTCTGAAATCGAAAAGGTTCTGCACGCCATCGACGACATCGCTTTTCAAACGAACATTCTGGCTTTGAATGCGGCCATAGAGGCGGCGCGCGCGGGCGAGGCAGGGCTGGGCTTTTCGGTAGTAGCCGATGAAGTGCGGCAACTCGCGCACCGAAGCGCAGAAGCCGTCCAGTCGACGTCTCAGCTAATTACGCAGTGCACGGAGTCGGTAAGGCACGGGGATGAGCGCCTGGCCGATGCGCGGCAAACCATCGACGGAATTTCCGGTCTGGTTTGCGAAATGAAGCCCCTGCTCGAAAGCGTACAGGCGGCGAGCCGCGAGCAAAACCGCCAATTGGAGACGATTCAGACGGCCATGTCTCAGAACGAGACCACGGCCCAGACCACGGCAGCGGGGGCAGAGGAAGGCGCCGCAGCCGGTGAAGAGTTGGCTTCGATGTCGGGTCAACTGCGCCAACTCATGTTGGATTTGCAACAGCTTGTTTGATGGCGCTGTCCGGCTGATCCGGTTTAATCGTTAGGCAACAGTTTCCGCGACCGGTTCAGCCGCGCCATACCGCTGTGCGACATAGTTATCGAGAATTTCACGGAACTCGGCGACAATGTGCTCGCCACGAAGCGTGGTCGCGAGTTTGCCATCGACATACACGGGAGCGACGGGCTTCTCGAAGGTGCCTGGCAATGAGATTCCGATATTGGCGTGTTTCGATTCGCCGGGCCCGTTGACGACACAGCCCATCACGGCGACCTTCATTTCCTCAACGCCAGCGTACTTTTCGCGCCAGAGAGGCATCTGGTCGCGCAGGTAGTTCTGGATCTGATCCGCCATGTCCTGAAAGAAGGTGCTAGTGGTCCGTCCGCAACCGGGGCACGCGGCCACCTGGGGCGTAAAGCTGCGCAGATTGAGCGCCTGCAGAATTTGCTGGCAAACAATCACCTCTTCCGTGCGATCGCCGTTTGGCAGTGGAGTCAGCGAGGCGCGAATGGTGTCGCCAATCCCATGCTGAAGCAATACCGACAGGGCTGCAGTGGTGGCGACAATGCCTTTCGAACCCAATCCGGCTTCGGTGAGACCGACATGCAGTGGATAGTCACAACGCTGCGCCAGCATTTCGTATACGTGAATCAGATCCTGGACGTTGCTGACCTTGGCGCTCAGGATGATCTTGTCATGAGCGAGCCCGTATCGCTCAGCGGCCTCCGCACTTCGCAATGCGCTTTCCACGATGGCGCGCATAGTGACTTCCATGGCGTCGAGCGGTTCCGTCGACCGGGAATTCTCGTCCATCATCTTTGTCAGGAGCACCTGATCGAGCGAGCCCCAGTTCACGCCGATGCGCACCGGCTTGTCGTACTCGATGGCGGCCTCGATCATGACGCGAAAATTGTCGTCCTGCTTTCGT
>JAFARV010001027.1 GCA_019245255.1 Acidobacteriaceae bacterium
AGCTGATCCTTCGGCGTGTGGTCGTTCGGGCCGATGAGGATGGTGCGGGCAAAAAGATCGGGGCCGAAGTTATCGCCGAGACCGAGCAGCAGATCAGAATTGTGCCGAGGCGCCATCTCGGCGAAAAAGGCGCGGACCTGCTCCGGTTGCGCAACGGTCTCATCGCAGGCTTGCATGGTTGCGGTCTGCTCGTCGGGGATGCGGTAATAGCCGAGTGTGCGGCCCGTGTAGAAGATTGTATAGTCCGATGCAGATCCACTCTGGCCGGCCACGGCGGGCGCCAGGAGCAAAAGGACAGCGATAACCCGGTGCATGTGAATGAATAGCATTGTGACGCGTCAGTTTTCCGGAACCATTCAGGAACCTCGCGCAAAACGGGCACGGTATCAAGCGTGCCCCGCAAAGGGCAGCTGGTTCCTTTCCCTGTCGTCGGGGCACGCATCCGCGCCCTTTGCGCTCCCAAGAACCGCTGCGTTTGTGTTTGAGATCCTAGTGCGGAGGCTTTCAGGAATGTCGAGTTTGGTTCGCACAGCTCTGCTGGCGTTGGGACTGTCTTTAAGTACGCAGGCTGCTTTACCGCCCTTGATCGATCGTGATGCGTTCTTCGGTGAAGTGAAAATCACCGCCGCTCAGATTTCACCGGACGGCAAATATATTTCTTTTCTTAAGCCGTACAAGGATACCCGCAACATCTGGGTGAAGAAGGCGGACGAGCCGTTTGAGGCTGCGAAGCCGATCAGCGCAGAAACGAAACGTCCGGTGCCGGTGTATTTTTGGAGCCGCGATTCGAAATACATCCTGTACGCACAGGATCAGCTTGGCGACGAAAACTATAACGTCTTCGCGGTGGATCCGGCAGGGGAACGAGACGCCCTAACCGGGGTTCCCGCGGCACGGAACATCACGGATGCAAAGGGAGCGCGGGCCATGATCTTTGCGGTGCCGAAGAATGAGCCGGACATCATATATGTCGGTCTCAACGATCGCGACAAGGCTTGGCACGATCTGTACAAGCTGCGGATTTCGACCGGTGAACGGACATTGTTACGCAAGAATACGGACCGGATCGCGCAGTGGGTTTTCGACAACAACGGTGCCTTACGGCTGGCTGTCCGAAAGGACGAGAAAGGTAACAGCGAGATTCTGCGTGTCGATCCCGACAAGTTCACGACCATCTACACGTGCGATGTTCTCGAAACCTGCTCTCCGGTACATTTTGACGCCGCGAACGAAAAGGCGTATATCGTTACGAACAAGGGAGACGTGAACTTCGTTCAGCTTTCGTTGCTCGATCCAGCGAGCGGGAATGCGACGAAGATCGAAAGCGACCCGATGCAACGCGTGGATCTGGATGACGCCCTGTTTTCAGACCTCAGCGACAAGCTGCTGGCAACGATATATCTTGACGACCGGCAACGCATGTATTGGAAAGATGCATCGTACGAGACGGACTACAAATGGCTTCAGAGCAAGCTTCCCGGAAAGGAGATTGGGTTTGGTTCGCATACGCGAGACGAGAGCACATGGGTGATTTCGGCGCGCAGTGATGTCGAGCCGGGCGAAACGTACCTGTTCGATCGCAAAGCAAAGACGTTCCAGCTGCAGTATCGGGTTCGGGATGAGATACCCCGCGATGCGCTCGCGTCCATGCAGCCGGTGCACTACAAATCATCCGACGGGCTTGAGATTCCGGGTTACCTGACCGTTCCGAAGGGCGTACCGGCGAAGAACCTTCCGTTGATCGTTTTCCCGCACGGCGGTCCTTGGGGGCGTGACCAATGGGGATACGACACTTTCGCACAATTTTTTGCGAATCGCGGCTATGCCGTGCTGCAGCCTAATTTCCGCGGATCAACCGGGTACGGGAAGAAATTTTTGAACGCAGGCAACGGCGAATGGGGCCGCAAGATGCAGGATGATATCACCTGGGGCGTGAAGTACCTGACTGCACAGGGCACTGTCAACGCCAAGCGCGTCGGCATCAGCGGCGGGTCTTACGGAGGATATGCCACGCTCGCCGGAGTCGCGTTCACACCGGATGTTTATGCCGCCGCGGTATCAATCGTTGGGCCGTCGAACCTGATTACGCTGCTCGATTCGATTCCTCCCTATTGGGAATCGTTCCGGAGAGTGATGTACATGCGCATGGCTGATCCGGCTACGCCCGAGGGGAAGAAGTTGCTTGAAGAAGAGTCGCCGCTGCATGCGGCGGCGCATATCAAGACACCGCTGATGGTGGTGCAGGGTGCGAACGATCCGCGGGTGAACAAACGCGAGTCGGATCAGATCGTAGTTGCTCTGCGCGATCGCGGACGGCCGGTCGAGTATCTGGTGGCTCCCGACGAGGGGCATGGCTTCGCGCGCCCCATCAACAATCTTGCGATGGTGGCGGCCATGGAGCGCTTCCTGGCGAAATACCTCGACAGCCGCTTCCAGGAATCGATGACTCCGGAGGTATCTGCGCGACTGAAAGAGATTACGGTCGACCCGAAGTCCGTTGAACTGGTTGCGAAGGTGGATCCCTCAAAAGTCGGGCTACCTCAACCTGCGTCGGATTTG
>JAFARV010000428.1 GCA_019245255.1 Acidobacteriaceae bacterium
AAGGCCGAAGCCGGTAAGCCGGACGCCGCCGTCCCCACAGTCTACGAGTATGTTGGCCGGTTTGATGTCCTTGTGCAAAAGACCGCGATGGTGCATCTTTGCAACCGCCGCGGCGATTTGAATGGCCAGACGCAGAAGCGTTCCGAGCTCGAGGGGCTTTCCGATCAGGTCCTGAAGCGGGTGCCCGCCAGGGTCTTCAAACACCAGCATGGCGGTGCCGGACTCGCGCACGAGCTCGATCGGACGCACGGCCCAACTACGGTCCAGTTCATCTCGGAGTGCGTACTCGTGCTTTAAGCGCTCGATGCTGGACGGCGTGGGGTGCTCGGCCGCGGGCACGACCGCAAGAATCCGGTTCTCGTTGCCATCCGGGTCAACTCGAGACCCTCTGAAGAAGGCACGTTCGCTGTCTTCCCACGCGATTTGGAGCTTCCTGCTCCAATCGGCACCGAATTGCAGCAATCGCTTCAAAGCATCGCCGCCCGATCTGTTGCATCATACTAACTCAGGCTCAGTGAGCTAACTCAGGCTCAGTGAGTTAGTTTGTACAATCACGCCGCGAGCCGTGCGAGTCGCGGCGCGATCTTCTTGTCACCAAAAGCCTGCATGGCTAGAGGCTGCGTGGTGATGCCGGTGTTCTACTTGACTTCCAGAGTTTTTACGGAACTACTTGCAGCCGAAGGACTGACGTATCCGATAGCCCCTTTTGTTTTCGAAACAAAGTCGACCACGTCGGAATCCGAGGCCAATGCCTTAGGCAACGTGCCTTTACCCGTAAAAACCAAGCTTCGGTAGTACGTGGATAGCGCGGTGTCGGACTTTGCCAAACAGTCCTTTAAGAATGCCGCGTGAGCGGGCCCTGCTTTCTCGAGAACGGGCACAACGTGTCCCGAACCGAGCTGGGCTTTGGTTTCCAAAAACACAGATTTGAGGTCGTCCAACGAAACTGCGGAGGTTTCGACACTTTCGTTTGCAATGACTTTGAAGTCCTCGGCATGAACAGCTGCGGCTAGCGATAGACCAAGACAGGCGGTGAAGAGTGCAATTGTTGGGGTTCGCATGTTGTTTCTCCTTCTTTCATCATTCCTAGTGATAGTTAGAAGTTCACTCCCGTTCGAGCAACGAAGGCGATTGTATTCGGCTTGAATCCGTTCGGATTCACTCCGTTATAGAACCCGTCCGGGTACTCTCCTGTCGAGTCATTGCCATTCATGAAGTGGCCTTCCAATTTGACGTTCCAGAAGCTTGTTGCGTCGAAACGGACGCAAAGCACCTTATCGAAGATATGATTGCCCGGGATAGACGTATCGAGCGAAGCCCCCGTCGATCCAAATATATTGGTGGTATAGGCGGAGGTGAAACGCGAATAGTATCCGCCGAGTTCGAATCTCTTTGATATCCGGTACGCAGCAGCGCCATACCAGCCCCGCGTATCGGTGTAGATGTCGCCCGCATTATTGAAGATGTCTTGATCGCGCAGATAACGCCGGTACTCCGTGTCGAGCCTCAGATTGCCGTGCACATACTCGCCGTAGAACTGATCAGTCGTATCGTTCTTCGAGTGCTCCGCATATGGTGTGGGTGGACCGAAGATCGTGGAGGTGCCGGTACCGGTGATGTTTTCTTTCATACCGGATGCGCCGACAGTTAAGCCGGCTACTGGCGTATTCCAGCGCAAATCTGTTCCATATTGCAGACCGCCGTAGCTGCTGAAATCGATTCCAACATCCTTCAGATAGTAGGGATAGCCCCCATAGGGACTGTCCTCACGATGTCCGGCATAAAGTGTGTACGCGAAAGAGCCGGCCTTTTTGGCAGAAATCGTGCCATAGACGTCGCCTCCGGTGTGCGCAATTGTGGAGTCCCGCAAATCCGTGGGATAGACGGACTGAGGAAGGAACGCGAATGTGTGCAGGAAGTCAAGATCCTGAGTATCGTTGTATAACCCAAGAACTGTTTTGACCTTACCGCCACGGAAGCCGAGCCAGTCTTTGACCCGGTAATCTGCAAAGCCCCAGTCAAACTCAGGGCTCCATTGACCCAAGTGGCCGATGTTGCGGTCATAGAACTGCGCCCCGATGCGCAGCTTGTCATTCAGCTGAACCGTTGCGTTCACACCGAAGTCGGTCATAGCGGCGCTACCATCGCTCGTGTTCATGGTGAGCCAGTTATTGTCATTGGTGTAGGCGTAGCCTTGCGACGCGAATGCATGAAACTGCACCTTGTAGTTGCCGACAGTCAGGTCGGGGATTTGTTGGGCCTGGGCTGAAAGCACGCCGATAGCAATGCCGCCCAAGCTGAAGATAGCGAACCGTAAACATTTCATAGTTTGACTCCTTTACACACGAACACTCCCCTTTGGGCAATGCATTCCGTGGTGACGCACCGGCATTTCATTCATGCTCCGGTGCGCCGCTATTAGCTAATATCGGGAGGCTACTGCAAAAGTACGGGCAAGAAATGTCCGAGCCTGTCAAACTATTCGCCGGATTTCGGGGACGTGGTCGCTACGACTACGCAGTTTGCCGGATGAATCTAGCCTTCGCAAAAGATCCGGAACTGCTGGCGAGACGATAGGACGCACTACAGCATCTGTACAGCTTGCTCAATCGAGCTGCAAACACATACCTTGTGGCTCACAACCTTCATAAAGGCCCTGTAGACTTGCGCCATGGTCTTCTCCAATTCACGGCGTACCAAGATGATCTCGATCCGCGGAGCAACGGCTTCATACTTACGATGAACGGCCACGAAGGCCGGGAAATCAGATTTCTCCAGTAGCGCCTCGGTCACACCCGTTAAATCACCCAAAAGAGCGAAGCGAGCGGCCCAGTCCGGGTCTTGGTAAACGGCCTCGATGGCTGCTGCAACCGCTGGTCCTTTTACCCGGCCGGACACCGTAATCGTCGCGAGTCGCTTCGATCTATCGATCACGTACTCGCAACTCACGAGCACATTCTACCTCTGAGCGGGTTCTTGGCCAGACCACGCGCATCACTGATTGCCGGGCAATGGGAGCATGGTACGGAGCTTTCACGTATAGTGCGTGTAACACGTGTTGCACGTGCAAGTGGGCAGATGTGCAGGAACTATGGGCGAAATTAAAAAAAAGCAGAACGTCACGATAAGCTTAAGCCGCGAGACGATCCAAAAGGCCAAGGTGCTTGCGGCACAGCGATCCACCTCGATCAGCGGATTGCTTGCCGAGCAGATCGAATCACTGGTAGGCAAGGAAGAAGCCTACGAACGCTCCCAACATGCAGCGCTGGCCGTGCTGAAAAAAGGCTTCCACCTGGGTGGAATCATCACGGCGAGCCGCGAGGAGTTAC
>JAFARV010000189.1 GCA_019245255.1 Acidobacteriaceae bacterium
ATGGCGCGTTCCATTCCTCAGGCCACCCAGTCGACTAAGAGCGGCAAATGGGAGAAGAAAAAGTTCCTCGGGCATGAGTTGCGTGGAAAGACGCTCGGTGTGGTTGGACTCGGCGCGATCGGACGTGAGATCGTCAAGCGGGCCAAGCCCTTCGAGATGCGCGTTGTCGCATACGACCCCTATGTGAGTCCGCAGACGGCAAGTGATCTCGGAGCCGAGTTGCTGAGCTTGCAGCAGCTGTATGCAGACAGCGACTACATTACGCTGCACGTGGGACTGACTCCGGAAACAGACCGCATGTTGAACGCCGAGGCGTTCTCGCTCATGAAAGAGGGCGTGCGCATTGTGAACTGCGCTCGTGGCGAATTGGTCGACACCGCGGCGCTCGAGACAGCGATCGAAAAAGGTACCGTGGCTGGGGCTGCCCTCGATGTCTTCGAGAAGGAGCCGCCGGGTGAACTGCCGTTGTTCACGCACGAAGGCGTGCTTGCGACACCGCACATCGCGGGCTCAACCGAAGAGGCGCAGGAGATTGTAGGAATCCGGATCGTCGAGCAGATGATCGAGTATTTGAAGAACGGTGTTGCGCTGAATGCGGTCAACATGCCTGCAATGACCGCCGAGCAGTACAAGATGCTTGGGCCGTTTGTAGACTTAGCGGAACGGCTGGGAGTGTTCTTAAGCCACATCGCCGAAGGCAATCCGCGTTCGTTGCGGCTCACGTACTATGGACGGCTCGCTGACAGCAACACACAAATCCTGCGCAACGCCGGCGTGGCAGGCGTACTGCGGCGGTCGACCGAGTATCGGCCGAATGTAGTCAATGCCATGCAGGTTGCGGGAGAACGCGGGTTGCGCATCGTGGAGCAGCGCGAAGCCGGAGCAGGGCACACGGATTCGATTCGCATGGAACTCGATACAGAAAATGGCGGCTTTTCCGTGGTTGGAGCAGTTGTGCTGCAAAGACCGCGATTGTTACAAGTTGAGGGCATTGCCTGCGAAGTAACGCTCGATGGGAATCTGATGTATTCGAAGAATCACGATGTCCCCGGCGTCATCGGCTTTCTCGGCACAGTACTGGGCCGCAACGGTATAAACATCGCGAACTTCGCACTCGGGCGGCAGGACGGCGATTCCACAGGCAAGCGGACCGAGCCGTTAACGGCAGTCTCGATTGTCGAGACCGATGGGCCGGTGCCGGACACGGTGATCGCGCAGCTCTACGAAAATAAGGCCGTAAAGTCTGTTCGGCCAGTAACTTTCGACATCGCCTAGTCGACGAGCTTCAATAACCCGAAACGCTCGGGCACGTGGAAGGTCGCGGCCATGGTCGGCTGCCAGGCGATCTCTATTCGGTCTGAGGCGGGACCTTGGCTGCGGAACAGATTTATGCGGAACTTCAAGCCCGGACCCGGAGCCTGTGAGGCAAGGGCTGAGAAAGGGATGCGCATAGCTGCGTACCAGATCTTTGCGGCGCGGTCGATGCGCGCCGAGATCTGAAAGCCGGAGTTCCAGACCCAGCCTTCTTCGTGGTGCGGGTTGTGCAGATTGATATCGAGATCAACCCATTCGCCCTGTGGCGAGACTTCAAATTCCTTGTACCGTTTGATGTCATCGAAGTCGGACCCGATAAATACTTCTGCGACGTCCCAGTTCCAAAGCTCGTTGGTTTCTTTCACAGTGTCTGGAGTTGGCTTCAGATTCAGTTGCCGGTAAGGGCAGATAAACAGAAAGTAGAGATTGCGAGCGGTCCAGCGCGAACGGACTTCGGTCGAATGACCGGGCACCGGCGTGCCGTTGGCGTCACGGGCCATGGTGACGTCCGGAGCGGAACGCCAGAAATCGGAATTGGGATCGGTTTCCGGCGCGACGTCATGGTCGGCGCGCGCGCTGGTCATGGTTGCAGGCTGTGCGGAAAGCATTGCGAATCCGATGCAGCCGATGAATGCTGCTGCCATAACGCTCTTCATTGACGAAGTACTGTATCAGCTGCCAAATAAAAAATGCCGCTCCAGCCCCTGTCAGGAGAGCCGGAGCGGCTGAGGGAAGCCTGAAATTCTTTACCTACCGGCGGTGTCCGCCACCACCGGACGAATGTCCTCCGCCACCGCCGGATGAATGTCCTCCACCGCCACTGTGGGAATTTCCACCGCCGCCGTTCCCATGCGAGGAACCACCGCCGCCGCTATAGTGCGGCTCGGGTGCCTTGTAGCGAGGCTGCGGAGCGCTGTAGTGCTGCTGCCACTGCGGCCCAGTAAATCGTTGCTGATTAAACCTTGGCTGCGTTTCGCCGCCGCGGAATGAGTAGGAAGGCGCCGGGTAATTGGGCGCAGCCGTTCTCGGCACTGGCGCCGCTTGACCGAAACTGTGCCAGCCGCCATGGTCGGCAGTCGCTGGAAAACTTTGGCGGAACGCGTTGCTCGGAGTTCCGGGATCGCCGAAGCGCTGCCATCCGCTCTGGGGCGATTGCGAGCGCAGATTTGGAGGAATGCCACGCGTGCCCTCTGAGACCCGGCCGAATCCGCTGCGGCTATTCGTTTGAAAACTGTTGCCGCTTCGGAAATGAGCCGTATTGAAGAAACTTTGGTTGGAGGCTCCGAAGCGCGTATTGCCTATGCCGGCAGCGCGCGGCGAAAATCGATAGCTCGCAGGCGATGGCCGAACGGAAATCGGACCACGCACAAACGACGCTCCCGCGAGTTCGCTGCGAGTTGCAGGGTTGAATCGTCCCCAATGCGTCCCGAAATCCCGCTCGCCGATAGTTAGCGCACCACCGCGGACAGCGGCGTTCCGGAACATGGCCTCGCGGAACCCTCCAAAGCGGTCGCGGTCCCAGCCGAACCCACCGCGATAACCGAAGCCGAATCCCCAGCGGCCCCACCACGGGTGGAACACTTCAAAGGGCGCGAGCGCGGCCCAGCCGATCCCTCCACCTCCGAAACCGAAAAACCCTACCAATGCCGGATGCCACCAAACCGCTGCGCCGAAGCGTGCACCCGGCCACCAGCACCAGCCGTAGCCGGTATTCCAGAACCAACGGCCATAGTGATAGGGCGCCCATCCCCAGGGAGCGGCATCAACCCAGGTCCAGCCATAGTAATCAACCCATGCCCAGTGGCCATAGCTGTAGGGGGACCAATCGGCAACCGGAGGCGTCGGCGCCCAGACGTCCCCGTACTGGGAAGGCACCCAGCGGCCATACTGGTCGAGATCGTCCGCGCCATAGATGTCCGTGCTCATGCGGCTGTAGCTTTGGGAAGCCAGCACCTGCGAATCGCGCGATTCATTCCATTGGTCGAACTGGTCTTCAGCCGGTGCATTCGCAGGCTGGAACTGGGAACTTTGGGCATTACCCTGAACGGTCACACTCTGGCCTGCGTTGAGCTGTTGTGAGCCGCCGGCAGTCGCAATCTCGGCAGCGCCCGCGCGCACCGTCAATTGCGTAGTTCCGTCCTGAAATACGGAAATGAGGTAAGCGCCCAGCTGGAGAGGCCGTATACCCGCGTTGGGCGTATCGATCTCGACCTGCGCATCCGAACTACGGAGAACGCGATACATGATTGTTCCGGTCC
Organism: Acidobacteriaceae bacterium; assembly: GCA_019245255.1. Classification (GTDB taxonomy): domain Bacteria; phylum Acidobacteriota; class Terriglobia; order Bryobacterales; family Bryobacteraceae; genus Bog-105. The sequence goes on from JAFARV010000189.1 coordinate 3,573, forward strand.
CGAGCAGCACCTGATAATGCCGATAGGCGAGGTCGCCGAAACCGACATCGGTGTTCACCGCTACACGGACGGCGTTTGCATAATCAAGCTCAAGTTCCGCCGCTCCCGAAGGGCCGGTCTGTACGCGGTCATGCCCGACAAGGGGAGCGTTAACTGCCGCAGCAACCAATTCGCCCGTATCTCCGCGCCGGACGTTCACGTCACCGCTCACGATGC
>JAFARV010000216.1 GCA_019245255.1 Acidobacteriaceae bacterium
CTCGCCAGGATCTGCGCCACTCCAGGTTTCGAATTCTTCAGTTTTCAGGCGGAGGCGGAACGCTCGGACACTTTGGTGCGCAATGCAAATATTAACGACCTGGGTGAAAAGCCAGGCTGCATTCTGACCACCGCCTCCCGTATGCGCAGTATGGACCTTTTAATCACGGTTGACACGATGACCGCTCACTTGGCGGGCGCGCTTGCCCTGCCCGTCTGGACCCTGCTTAACTTCGAAGGCGATTGGCGCTGGATGCTTGATCGCAGCGATTCACCTTGGTATCCCAGCATGCGGCTGTTTCGGCAGCCGCGTCCCGGCGATTGGAACTCGGTCGTGCTCGAAGTTCAGCACGCATTGCAGACCTGGTCTGTTTGATTCTGCGGCTTCGGCCCAGGAAGCGTGAAAAAAAAAGTTGAGCCTTCACCAGGCACCGACTCTACCCAGATGCTTCCTCCCACTCGCGTGACAATCTTCTTGCATGTCGCAAGCCCGATTCCGCTGCCCGCCACATCTACCCCGTGGCGGCGCTGCATGGCCTGGAAAATTCGTTGATGCCACTCCGGTTCGATGCCGATTCCGTTATCGCGAACTGAAAACAGCCATTCTCCATTGCGCCATTCGGCATTCACGAAAACACTCGGTTGCACTCCCGCACGTCTGTACTTGATAGCGTTTGAAAGCAGGTTCTGGAAAAGCTGCGTCAGCGCCTGCCCGTTCACATGAACCGCCGGTAGGGAGCCTTTCTCAATGCCAGCGCCGCTCACGCTAATGTCTTTCGTCAGATTCTCAATCGAGATTGCGAGCGCTCGTTCTGCCTGAGTGGTTTCGGACGTTCCGATGGCCGTGGTTCCGACACGCGCGTGTGTCAGCACCGCTTCCACCAGATCCGTCATCCGCGAGAGGTTGTCTGTAATCTGCTCAAGACATTTCCGCCCTGATTCATCCAGCTGAGCCGCATTTCGCGATCGGACCAGGTCCACAAGCCAGCGCGTGCTGGTGATGGGAGCGCTTAGATCGTGCGACGCAATACGCGCGAACTCCTCAAGTTCCTGATTCGACCGCTCCAGCTCCAGCGCCATAGCCTTCAATCGCAGATTGACATTTTCGAGCTCGCGCTGAATTTCCAGCCGCGCAGTGATGTCGGAGTGAGTCTCGATGACGCTCGAAGGTTCGCTGTCCCGATCGGCCAGCAGGACCCAATGCGTCGAGACGTAGACCCGGCTGCCGTCACTTCGCACATGCTCGAGCTCGCCATTCCATGTGCCCGTGGCAAGCAGCTGTGTCTGGATGTCGTCCAGCGAAGTTGGATAAACCGTGTGCAATAACTCCTGGACGGGCTTACCGATCGCTTCCTCCGCCGTCCATCCGTAAAGCCGCTCGCACCCTGCCGTCCAGTGCTCGATCGTTCCGTCCCATTGCCGGACGATCACGGTGGACTGATCGAGAGCACGTGCAACGGCCTTCAGGTTATCTTCCGATAACTTCCTCTCGGTTACATCCACGAGGAGCTTGCCGAAACCTTCGAGGGCGCCGCTCTCGTCGCGTAAAGCGAGGGTTACTCCTTCGACGAGGATCTCCTCCCCGCCCTTTGTGACCAGCCAACGCGTGTCCGAAGCTTTGCCCGTTCGTGCTGCGTCTTCCAGTTCGCGGGCGGCGTCACCCCGGAGACGGTCCGCAGGCGGCAAAAGAATTTCAACACTCTGGCCTACGAACTCTTCGCGGGAGTATCCGAAGTATTGCTGCACGCCTGGATGCCACGACGTGAAGGTCCCTGCGGGGCTCGCGAACACGACGACAAAATCGCTTAGCTGCGATACGAATGCATCGAACAGTTCTTTTCGAAGAAGGGCAGTTTCCTCACGCATGCCTGAGCAGCGATACGCCGCGCACTGGTATGATTGCCAGCGTTTAATTTCGTTGCCTGAAAATTCGATTTACACCCTGAACGATCGGGCAACTGCTGCCCAGTGACACCTCACTGATCGACGCGGGCGCGATTTCAATTCGAAGAATATGATCCAGCGGCATTCCCAGGAACAGCAAAAGAAGCGCGCGAATCGGATCCCCGTGCCCGACGAGCGCGATCGTCGCGTCGCGGTGGCCAGCTGAAATGGAATGGACTGCCCCCCAGACTCTGTTTTGCACGATCAGCAGTGATTCACCCCCGGGCGGACCGTACAGCGAGCGCATCCGATTATATGCGTGCCACTCCGGCATACTTTCTAAATCCGAAAACAACCTGCCGGTCCAGCAGCCAAAGTCGACCTCATTGAGTCCCTCATGTTTTGAAACTGGGGCTCCGCATCGACTGGAGAGAATATCGGCAGTTTCAAGTGCCCGTTCAAGCGGGCTCGAATAAATCGCATCCACTTGGTACTCAAGTGCGAGGCCATCCGCCAGACTCCTGCTTTCGCAACGGCCCCGTTCATTCAGCGAAATGCTGGGGGCGCGCCCGCACAGCCGGTCGTGCAGTAAGTCGGTGCTACCGTGTCTTATAAGCAGGATGCGAGTCATTACCGGAGAAGTAACTTGGCTACAAGCTTAAGCGCCGCCGACATTCAAAAACGAGTTTCGGAATTAGGCCCATGGTTCCATAACCTGAATCTGGCAGGTGTGCAGACCGCGCCTGATCACTTCCTGGGAGATTATCCATCATTTAAATGGCGCAACTTCGAGCATGCTCTTCCCGCCGACCTATCTGGTATGACTGTCCTGGACGTCGGATGTAATGGCGGCTTCTACTCCATTGAGATGAAGCGGCGTGGAGCCAAGCGTGTCGTTGGCCTTGATCATGATGAAGGGTACCTGGCGCAGGCGCGTTTCGCCGCCCAGATTCTCGAGATGGATATCCAATTTGAGCACATGTCCGTCTATGAAATCGGCCAGTTGCACGAGCGTTTTGACCTCGTCATCTTCATGGGCGTTCTTTATCACTTACGTTATCCCTTGCTCGCACTCGATTTGTTGCGGCAACACGTAACGAAAGACTGGCTGCTCTTTCAGTCTATGCTGCGCGGCAGTAGGAGCATTGCAGCCGTCGACCCCGACTACCCCTTCTCTGAAATCGCTGTATTCGACCGGCCAGGATTCCCAAAAATGCACTTTATTGAGAACAACTACACGGGCGATCCAACCAATTGGTGGATTCCGAACCGTGCCTGCACCGAAGCTTTGCTGAGAAGCGCCGGTTTCCGGATCCAGAGTGTTCCAGAGCCGGAAGTGTTCGTTTGCCGGGTGGACCCGGCTGCTGAAATGCGCCCCTTACCTCGCTTGTAGAATTCCACCGCTCATTTGGGGAAAACAGGAGACTCATGATCGAAGCGGTAATGCTGTGGAATGAGCCCAACAATTTATCGCATTGGGATTTCGAAATTGACCAGGACTGGTCCGTATATGCGGACATGGTGAAACTTGCGGCCAAAGCGATCCGTTCAGAAAATTCCCGTTTAACACGCGTTCTGGGTGGCATCTCCCCAATCGATCCGGCATTCATCGCGCGTATGGCGAAATTGGGCGCGCTGGATGAAGTGGACGTGGTTGCGGTGCATGGATTTCCGCTCGACTGGAATCATTGGACGATTCACGAATGGCCGGACAAACTTGCCGAGGTTCGAGCCGTAACATCGAAACCGGTTTGGGTCTCAGAGGTTGGTGTTTCCTCGTTTGGCGCCGAGGAGGTTCAGGAGTTCGGCCTGAAACGAACCGCAGAGCTGCTGCTGCCGCGTGTGGATCATGTCTATTGGTACAGTCTTTTCGATCTTCCGCGCGCCTGGCCGGCAACCACGCGCCAT
>JAFARV010000360.1 GCA_019245255.1 Acidobacteriaceae bacterium
CAAATATCTGAACATCGGCCTCGCGCACTGCGCTCTTAATTTCCGTTTCAGTGTACCGGCTGCTGTTGTCTCCACCATCGGAGATGATCAGCAGAGCCTTGCGCGGATTGTGCGCCTTTTTCATCTCGTGCATCGCGAGGTAAACGCTGTCGAGAAGCGCCGTGCGTCCCCGCGATTGAGTGAAGGTCAGTGTGCTTTGGATGTTGTCCGTATCAGTCGTGAACGGCACAGACAGCTCCGGCCGGTCATTGAATTGAACCAGGAAGAACTCGTCCGACGGGTTTGCTGTCTTAAAGAACTCGGCAGCCGCTTGGCGCGATTTCTGCAGCTTCGGGCCCATGCTCCCACTGGTGTCAAATACCAGTCCGATGGAAATTGGTGCGTCCTCGCTTGAAAACTGCGAGATGTCCTGTTCTACCTTGTCTTCGTAAAGCCGGAAATGCTCCTTCTCCAGGCCCGTTACAAACCGGTTCAGCGGGTCAGTCACCGTGACATTAATCAGGACCAGCGTCTTTTCCACCCGTAGGTCGACCGGACGGGAAAGTACGGCTGGTGCGGGTACTGTACTCTTGCGCGGTTGAATCGAAACCGGATCGCTCGGCGGCATCGCTGCTGCCGCATCTGTCTTCGCGGAATCAGCAGCACCAACGATCGCACTCAGGCAGATGCCTGCGGCAAGCACTCGAACCGCCGCTCTAAACGGCACGACTCGCCATCGGAACCGGACGCCGAAGGGGGAACAGCTAGACAAAAGTCGCGTCCGCATGCTTCAATCTGACGCTTTCTGCCTTAGATCATAGCATCTGAATCGGCGCGTGAAATGCACTACTTTCGGTAAATTTTTTCCCTATCACCGCCTGGAAGAGGTGATATGAATGCAGGCGACCCGGGAGCGCAAAGGACGCGGATGCGCGCCCAGAGTCACGGAAATCACCTCTGAATCCGCGCAGATCCGCCTTTAGCGAACGCGCGCACCTGATCCACCGTTGCCATGGTCGTGTCGCCCGGGAACGTGGTCAGCAGCGCTCCATGCGCCCAACCGAGATTGACCGCCTCCTGTTCCGGCTCGCCGGTAAGCAAGCCGTAAAAGAACCCTGCGGCATAGCCGTCGCCGCCGCCGACGCGATCATAGACGTCCAACTCCGCCGTAGGCGCCTGGAACGTTGACCCGTTGATCCAGGCGACTGCGCTCCAGCTGTGCCGGTTGGTTGAGTGCACCTCGCGCAGCGTGGTCGCCACAACCTTCACCTGTGGGTGCTTCTTCCGAACGTTGTCTATCATCGCAAAAAACGCGCTCGGATCGAGCTTCGATTTCGCCGCAACCTCCGGACCGGGAATTCCCAGCCCCATTTGCAGGTCCTCTTCGTTACCGACCAGGACATCCACGTTCTTCACGATCCGCCCCAAAACCTCCACTGCCCGGTCATGTCCACCCTGTACCGCCCACAACTTCGCACGATAGTTCAGGTCAAATGACGTCACGGCGCCCGCATCCCTGGCCGCTTGCATCGCCTCCACCGCAAGCTCGGCCGTGGTCTCTGACAATGCCGCGAAAATTCCGCCGCTGTGGAACCAGCGCACACCATCCCCAAAAATTGCCTTCCAATTGAAGTCGCCCGGCTTCAACAGCGCCCCGGCTTCGTTGCACCGGTTGTAAAACACCACAGGCGGCCGCACGCCAAGACCGCGATCGCTATACACAGTCGCCATATTCGGACCGTGCACGCCGTCGTGCTTGAAATGCTTGTAGAACGGGCGAACGCCCATTGCGCGGACACGCTCAGCTATCAAATCGCCTATTGGGTAGTCGGCCATCGCACTTGCGACTCCAGTGTTCAGGCGGAAACAGTCCGACAAGTTCGCTGCCACGTTGAATTCACCGCCACTCACGTGGATCTGGCATTCTGTCGCTTTACGGAAGGGCACGATTCCGGGATCCAGACGGTGCACCAACGCCCCAAGCGACAGAAAATCGAGAGCGCCCCTTTCAGGGATGTTCAGACCGTATTTCATGTTTTCTCCGAAGCTCGCTGTTAGTAGATCAGATGGGCCCGTCGAATATTACCAGAACCGTCGACTCGCCAAGTGGGACAAGGGGCTACCCTGCAAGCAGCGCATACGCCTACTCATCGTCTCTTACGCGTTATATGAGCCCGACGACACCCGGCCGCCTCGTCCTGTCCAGTTCGTATGAAAGAACTGCCCCCGCGGTTTGTCGACCCGCTCATAAGTGTGTGCCCCGAAGAAATCACGCTGCGCCTGTAGCAGGTTCGCCGGCAACCGCTGCGTACGATAGCCGTCGTAGAACGCGAGCGCCGTCGAAAATGCCGGGGTCGGAATGCCGAAGCCGATAGCATGAATGACCGCTTTGCGCCACGAATCGTGATATTCATTCAGAACGCCGCTAAAGAAGTCATCCATCAAAAGGTTCGTCAGATGCGGATTCTTGTCATACGCTTCTTTGATCTTCCCCAGGAAACGGCTGCGAATGATGCACCCACCGCGCCACATGAGCGCAATGCCCCCCATATTGAGATTCCAGCCCATCTCCTTACCCGCTTCCCGTAGCAACATGTAGCCTTGTGCGTACGAAATCATCTTTGAGCAGTACAACGCCCGGCGTACTTCTTCAACGAACACCTTGCGATCCTGCGAATCCGTTCTGTGCTTCGGCCCTTCGAGCACCTTCGCCGCTTGCACACGCTCTTCCTTCAACGCCGACAGGCACCGCGCAAATACTGCCTCACCGATCAGAGTCACCGGCATACCCGCATCCAGCGCGCTCGTAACCGTCCATTTACCTGTGCCTTTCTGGCCGGCGGTGTCGAGGATCTTGTCGATCAATGGCTGGCCGTCATCGTCCTTCTTCGTGAAGATCTCCGCTGTAATTTCGATCAGAAAACTGTCTAGCTCGCCCTTATTCCAATCGGCAAAAACCCCGTGCAACTCTTCCGGCGTGAGCCCCAGCCCATCCTTTAACAACTGATACGCTTCGCAGATCAGCTGCATATCGCCATACTCGATGCCGTTGTGAACCATCTTCACGAAATGGCCCGCGCCTTCTTCACCCACCCAATCGCAACACGGAGTGCCATCTTCCACCTTGGCCGCGATCGCTTGAAAGATGTCCTTCACATGAGGCCATGCTTCCTTGTTTCCTCCGGGCATGATCGATGGGCCATGCCGTGCGCCCTCCTCGCCCCCCGATACGCCTGTCCCGATATACAGAACCCCTCGCTCGTTCAAGGCCTTCACGCGCCGGTTCGTATCCGGAAAATGCGAATTGCCTCCGTCGATGATGATGTCGCCTTTGTCGAGATGAGGCAGCAGCTCTCCGATGGTCTGGTCCACAGCGTCGCCTGCTTTCACCATCAGCATGGCTCGCCGCGGCCGCTTCAGATCACCTAGGAACTCTTCAATAGAGTGCGCCGCGACTACCTGGGTGCCCTTCGCTTCGTTTTTTGTGAAGTCATCCACCTTCGATACGGTTCTGTTGAACACCGCGACCTTGTAGCCATGGTCATTCATGTTAAGGACCAGATTCTGACCCATAACCGCGAGGCCGATCAGTCCGATATCGCAATTACCTTGTTCCATAACTCTCCTGTTCAATGCGGGGGTCTGCCGGGGGTCTTTGCCGTGGGTTTTGCCGGGGGTCAGACGGCCATTAAATCCTACCCGGACTATTCCCCATAGGATTTAATGTCCGTCTGACCCCCGGTGCCCCCGTTCTCAATACGCCGTCGCTTCGAGCGTCGGTTTCGGTGGAAGACTCACCACCGAACCCCAAAACTCGAAGCAAACCCGGACGAAACGCAGAAACTCGTCCAGGTCGTCGGGCTTGCGGATGTAGCAGCTCGCGTGCAGTTCGTATGCTTCGCGGATCTCGGACGGATTCGCCGATCCCGAAACAACAACCACCGGAATCGCTACTAACTTGGGATTCGCTTTTAGTTCCACTAGCACCTGCAGACCCGACTTCTTGGGTAGGTGTAAGTCAAGAAAGATCAGGTCAGGGAACGGTTCCTGTGCATATTTCTTCTTCTCGCGCCGAAGATACTCGAGGGCCTCGTCCCCGTCCGGCAGCGATACCACCTGTTCGTGCAGCCCGGCCTCTCGCATAGCCTCCTTAACCAGGCGTGCCATTGCAGGATCGTTTTCGATCAACAGGATGTCGAGTTCGTTACGCTCACCGTCCATTTAGTCGAGCTTAAACCATTCCGTCCCGGCAACCTCGCGCACTGCTTTTTCAGCTCGCCTTCTCACCCGTTTCCACGCGAGTTGAATTCAGAATGTTGATCTCGTGCAGCACTAGCTCAACCACCGCTTCATCGCCGATAACCGAATTGATCATCATATGGTACAGGTCGCGAGTCGGCCAGTTCTTGTTGTAATAGCGCTTCACAAAGGTGGCGCGTTCCTGATCCACTCTTTGCACTAGATCGTCCGCGTCAGCCTCGCTAAACCCCTGCGCCCGTAAGCGCCGCATCTTTTCCGCGTGCGGTGCATACACGAACATGTGAAATGAGTCCGGCCGGTTCCGAAGAAACCAGGTCGATCCGCGGCCGACAATCACCGCATTGCCCTGTGCCGCGATGTCGAGAGCGATCTTCTCAAAGAGCTTCGACAGGTGTTCCGCATCCAGCATATCCACCGCTCCCGTGCCGAGCTGGTCTTCGTAGCTGCCCCGCATGAACGCTTTCATTAAGCGATAAAACGTAGGATCACACCGTTCCTCGCGCTGCTCCACGGCCGAGACGTCACACTTCAGTCTCTTCGCGATCTCGCAGGTGACAGCATGATCCCACAGTCGCCACCCCAGCCGGTCAGCGAGCTTCTTCGCAATCGCGCCTCCGCCGGAACCGTATTCCCGCTCTATTGTGACGGTACGGATCATCTGGCCTCCGATGTGCCATTCTAATCCGAATCAAGCACTAGCAGCGCGGGAAACGGTCAAAAATCGGAACGGCAAGCGAAGCGACCGTGTCTTACGCAAACTCCCCTAACTCCCGACGCTCACCGGCCAGGGCTCCTCTACGCCTGCAAGCGCCAGCGCCGCCCCGAGCAGCGCCATGTTCTTGCTGAAATGAATCATCTCGTTCTGCGCATTCTGCGGATCAGCATTCCAAAAGTCATGCATCATGGCAGACACGACGCCCAGAAAGGTCGCAATCCCCAGTACTCCCAGCTTCGGTTTCCAGCCCAGAATCAAACTCAGGCCAGCGGCCGTCAGCAGCACACCGGACCCGAGAACGCCTACATCCGGCAGCGGCACCTTTTTGGCGTCCGCATACTGCGCCAGGGCTTCACGTTGCGTTATGTGATTAATCCCGTTGTACAGAAAAAAGCCGCCGAAGATCGCACGCCCGGCTAAGAACAACGCTTTCATTGAGGGTCCATCTCCTTCGTCGCATTGGATTTTGCCCCGCCAAAATAGTTACCCCATCCCGATTGCCATACAATTCATGGTGAACGACGCCAATGCTGCTTCAAATCTCTCAATCCACCGGACAGGATGTCGATCTTGCGACCACTTACGATGCCGTTGTGGTCGGCTCGGGCGCGGCTGGTGGCATGGCCGCACACGTTCTTACGTCTCACGGCCTGAAAGTGCTGCTCCTCGAAGCTGGAAAATACCAGGACACAAGCAAGATCCTGCATTCCATGGAGTGGCCGTACGATCACCCCCGACGAGGCAAAATGCCCCCGGAGTACCATGCCTTGACCCTCAACGAGTACACCATTCGCAATCCCCCTTACGGAATCAGTCCCGAAGATCGCAAATACAAAAACATCGTCCCGTATGTCCAGGAATGGGGAGGATCTGACCACACCAAGACCCTGGTAGTCGATGAGCGCCAGAACCCATACTCGGGCACAAAATACGCCTGGGTGCGAGCCCGCTGCGTAGGCGGAAAGACCACCATCTGGGGGCGCCTGGCGCTGCGGCTTTCCGATTACGATTTCAAGGCCGCCAGCCGTGACGGTTTCGGAATCGATTGGCCCATCTCCTACTCGGATATTGCTCCATACTACGATCGCGTCGACCGCTATCTGGGCATCTCCGGCCACCCTGAGGGCCGTCCCGAGATGCCCGACGGCATCTATCAGCGCCCCATTAAACTGACTGCATCGGAGCTCCATATGCGGAACACGCTCAAAGGCATGAACCGCATTCTCACGCCCTATCGCGCCGGGGTGACGACCGACGGCGTCAAACACAACAAGTATCGAAGCCGCTGCTACGGTCGCGGTGCCTGTAATCGCCACGTCGGCGGATGCGACATCCACGCCGCCTTCGATTCCCCGACCGGTCTCATTCGCCCGGCCATGGACACGGGCAATCTTACCCTGCGGCCCAACTCAACCGTCTATGAAGTGAGCGTCGATCCGAATACCGGCAAAGCCGACGGAGTCAATTTCCTCGACAGTGAAACGCGCAAGAGCTATAAGGTCAAAGCCAGAACCGTCGTCCTTGCCGCCTCGACACTCGAATCCGCGCGCCTGATGCTGCTGTCGAAATCCAGCCACTATCCTAACGGTATTGGTAACTCGAGCGGCCACGTCGGTCACAACTTCTGCGAGCACTTGATGGGGCCTTCCGTCGCGGGATTCTTCAAGGATCTGGTCGGCAAGCCTCGTACGCTCGATGACGGTCGTCCCGGTGGATTCTACATACCGCGGTTCCGGAACCTTACAGACAAGCAGCCCGGCTTCATCCGCGGCTACGGATTCGAAGGCGGCAGCGGCTGCGGTATGATTCCCGGCACTGCCTACACAGAATCGGGCTTCGGCTCTGAGTACAAAAAACGCGTCCGCGACTACGCCGGCGCAACCTTCGATATTGGCGGTTTCGGTGAGGTCCTGCCGCGCTACGAGAACTTCGTCGACATCGACCCGGAATTAAAGGATGCCTGGGGCATACCGGCGCTCCGTTTCAACTATCGTTTCGGTGACAACGAACGGAAAATGGCCGAAGACATGTACGCCACCGGGCGCGAAATGTTCGAAGCGGCAGGTTTTGAAATCACCTCTTCCAGCAAGGACTTACTTTGTGAAGGCTGGTCCATTCATGAACTCGGGACCGCACGCATGGGCAGCGATCCCAAAACCTCCGTCGTCAATCAGTTCGAGCAGTCGCACGATGTAAAGAACCTGTTTGTTGTCGATGGCGCGGCGTTCGCTTCCGCCTCCGCGCAAAACCCAACTTGGACCATCATGGCGCTGTGCTGGAGGTCCTGCGATTACCTTGCCGATCAGCTCCAGAAAGGAGAAGTGTGATGCAGCTCAATCGCCGCGAGTTACTCTCCGCCGTCACCGCCGCGTTCGCATCTCCTACTCTGCAGCTGACTGCCGCTGAACCTGGAAAGCCGCTCTTCTTTACGCCTGATGAGTTCGCGATGCTCGATTGTCTGACGGAGTTGATAGTCCCCACCGACGATCACTCCCCCGGAGCGCATGCCGCCGGCGTCGCCGCGTACATAGATAAGACAGCTGCGGAGGCCCTTGATCCCGGCAGCAAAACCTCCTGGCAGAAAGGCCTCCACAAAGTTAACGAGGCCTCCCAAGAGTCTTACAACCTTTCATTTGTAAAAACCACCGCTGCACAGCAATCGGAACTGCTCTCCAAAATGGAGCGCGCCAACGATCCCTTCTTCGGTCAACTCAAGGAAACAACGGCCTTCGCGTACTATTCCTCCTCCATCGGCATCCACGAGGAGATGCAATATAAAGGCAACGTTATCCTGGAACAGTTCGCCGGTTACGACGCAACGTAAGTCGCTGACTGTTCAATCCCAATACTCACACCCCTACTGTTGCGGCGGTGGTGGCGGAGGAGGATAATTGCCGTTCTGCTGATCCCGATGATAGTAATCATCGTGATAATGAACCCCATTCCGGTCATACCCGTTATCGCGCGAGTATGCTCCGCGCCCGACATCAAGAGGCTGCTCCAGACGGAACGTTAAAACGCTCTCCGCTGGAACACGAACAGCGCGCCCACGTGTCAGTACCTCGCCTCCGGCTCCCGCTCCTGCACCGGCCAACGCACCAATCGCCGCGCCTTTTCCACCCCCGGCAATCGCGCCCACGATCGTTCCCAGTAATGCGCCGCCTCCAACATATTCACCGGTACGCTTGTTCGCGCCCACACCTGTGTGCCGCGCCCGGTCGTACGCTTGGGCCGACACCATGTAGCGCCGCCCATGAACCGTAATCGATTCGAGATCGATGGACAAATCGCTGGCGCCCGTGTTGGCGACCATCAACTCCGCATTTGAGCCCCTTGGAATGAGTAGCTTCCCGTTATCCCCCATTACATCTTCCGCGATGCTCGCGTTGTAAACACGGTTGTCAGCACGGTCGTGAACGTCGATGGTGTCGTTTGTTCTGACTTTGATCTGAGTGCCCGCCGGAATTCTGTCGGGGTAACTGTAATTCGAATTGTTATAGTTTTGGTCCCGGTCGCGGTCTTGCGAATCTTGATATGGTTGCGCCAGCGTCGGCATTCCAAACGCCACGCAAGCCGCAACCACCGGTAACATGCGTTTCATCATTGGTTATCTCTGCCTCCCCGAAAGTTAGAAGCATCCCCGCTCGCTTGGTTAGCGGACTTCGCCACGGGGTGCTCTCAAAAGTGCGGTCCCCCTAGAAGGATTTCCAGTACTGTTCAACTGCGCCGTAATAGAAAGTAGGGCTGGTTCTTGAATTCAGGATCGAAGCCCGGATACAGCCACGCATCCCTGCTCGATGCGCTCAGCTCGAAATAATATTGCAGCGCGTACTCCGAGGCTGTATACGCAGCCGGGATTTCTGCGGTAAATCCTCTGCCGCGTACTCCCATTTCGACGTGCTGAAACCGCTCAGCCTGATTCACATGACGATAGAGCAGCCGGGCTGACGCGACGTTACGGCCCCGTTCCAGGCTGATCTCGATTGCCACGCGCTCGTTAGGGCGAAAACCTCTCGGTGGCGTGTGACGGCAGGGCGGCCGCTCGCGCCTCGACGGGTTCAGCACCTCCGCCAGTGCCGCTTCGGCGCCACCATCTTCGGAAGTGGCCGCTGATTCGAGGTGCCGCTCCAACTCCGCAATGTCCTCATCAATCCCTTGCAGGCGATCCGCCCACTGCCCTCGCTCATCAAATCGATCACTCACTGAAAGGTCGGCCGCATAGACTCCGCCGCTCGCACTAACCGCCGTGGCCCAGTGCGAGCGCGCCATCCGATACTGCCGCACCGCTTCTTCAAGCGCGCGGCGGCTGCCTTTCTTCTCATGAATCGCGTACAGGACTCCGGCTCTAAATTTCGCGGCAAAAAAACGTCCGAGTGCAGTCTGTATCCGGACGTCGATTGCTGCGCGCCGCGAACTCGCCGACTGCAACTCACCCGTCTGCTCAAGCTTCCTCGTTGCCGTCTCCGCCAAATCCTCCAACCACACAGAAACCTGAATGGGCGACACCTTCCCGCCGCGTTGGTCACTCAGCAATTCCTCCGCAGCCTCGTTCATGCTCGAAAACAGCTGCGGATCGAGCGGGCTCGCATTGTGAAACACCTTCGGCGAAGCTGTGTCCCCATAGGCAATCGTCTTCGGCTCAGCCGCAATCGGCTGGTTCCAGTAGATCTCCGGCCAGTACGCGTCGCATGCAGCCGAGGGCAGATAGGCCGTCGTTACAATCGGCAGAATTCGACTCGCACACGCTAGGGCCTCCTCGAGCGTGCGTGCGTGGGTATCCTTCGCCAATCCTCGGCCGTCCACGTCCGCACCGGCATCGGGGTTGTATATGAGGCGCCCCCAGACGCGATACCAGTCGGCGTACTTCTCCCAATCCCATCGCGGCTCTAGGCCCTCATCGGCGTATCCACTTCGCCGGCCAGGTACAGCAGAGCCCCTCCGTCCACGGCATGTCAACGGCTCCATCACATCAGCGCCGCTAGCTCCGCAGAATCCGAAGCTGCGAGCATAAGCGGCGCCGAACACCGGATCGGCCGAAAGTAAAATCCGTTGCGTGCCTGAGAAGATGCGGTACCGCACGCTGTATTTCCGATCTTCTTTGAGTAAGTCGGCATATCCATACCGCGTAAATATGCGCGAACCTTCGCTCAAGGTCATCAAACCTGCCCC
>JAFARV010000402.1 GCA_019245255.1 Acidobacteriaceae bacterium
TGTGTTCCCTTGCTGAATCGTGACCCGGTATTCGAGTTCGGTCTGAATACGCGGCTTTAATTCCCTGCCGGCGTGCGGATACTCGCGATTGATGTCGGCCGTAATCGTGTCAACGTCGGCCTGAGCCTGAACGATGCTGATGCCGGGCTTAAGACGGCCGCGCACTTCGAGCATTCGCATGTCACGCCGCTTCAGGAAATCCTCAGCCGTAACTTTAGGAGTTACAGCCAGTGGGATAAAAACGGCCTCCTTGACTTGTCCCTCGAAACTTTTGAAAGCGGGCGGCATTACGCCGATGATGGTGAATTCGCTTCCGTTCAGCCAGATCTTTTTTCCGAGAATGGATGCGCTCGCACCGAACTCGCTGGCCCAGAACTCGTGGCTGATCACGGCAAGCGGTTCGCCTGCCCCGACGCGTGCCTCGTCTTTCTGAAAAGCCCGCCCAAGCCTCGGCTGCACGCCGCTCACCTCGAAGAAGTTTGACGACACACTCAGGCCGAAGATGCGGTGCGGCTGGAGCCTGCGATGCGGAGTAAATCCGAAAGCGCCGATCTTGGTCGCAGTCACACCGGAGAAGCTGTGATTGCGATCCCGGAAGTCCTCGTAATCGGGATACGACATGCCCGCCGCTGGAAACAGCGCATTCGATTGCATGTTCGTAATCGAAACCATGCGGTTCGGCTCCGCTACCGGCATGGGCCGGAGCAGCAGCGCATCGGCAAGGCTGTAAATCGCGGAGTTAGCTCCAATGCCGATCGCGAGCGAGCACACAGCGACAGCGGTGAAGCCGGGATTCTTGCGCAGCGTTCGAACAGCGTAGCGAATCTCGTTCAGCATCGTTTCGGCAACCTCATTCTTCACGAAGGGCGCGCATCGGATCGATCAGAGACGCCCGGCGCGCTGGAACGTAAGCGGCTCCCAGCATCGTGATCAGCAGCAAGAGTACGACCCCGGCGAACGGAAGTGCAGTCGTGTGCCCGAATGTCAGCACGATCAAAGAACCGATCGCCTTTGAAGCTAAAAACGCGAAGACGAGCCCAACCATCATGCCGCACGAAGCCAGGACGAGGCCTTGACGGATGATCATCCGCAGAACGTAAGCGCGATCGGCGCCCACCGCCATACGGATTCCGATTTCGCGAGTGCGCCGGCTGACCGAGTAGGCGGTCACGCCGTACAGACCAATGATCGAGAGCACGAGAGCCATGAGTCCGAGAATGCCGACAATCTCGACAATCAGATTTGGAATCTCGATCGCTCGCTGATTAAAGATGTAAGACACGGTTGTGTTTTCAACCAGGGGAACATCCCTGTCGATTGCCTCAGCCGCGTGCCGAATCACCGGGAACAGAGCCTCCGGCGGAGCGCCTGATTTCGGCGCGGCGAGAACGCGCATTGCATTGTTCGAATTCTGAGAGAGCGGTAGATAGGCAAAATCCATTGGTGGTTCGGCAATCCAGAGATACTTCGAATCCTTCGCCACTCCGATAACCTGAAGAGCCACGCCATCCCTGTGCCACAGGCGAACAGTCTTGCCAAGCGGATTTTGATTGGGCCAATAGTGCCGGGCAAAGTGCTCGTTCACGATGATGACGGGCGCTGAACCTGCACGATCGGTTTCGGCAAACGCACGTCCCTGAACGATGGGAATGCCGATCGTCTTGAAGAGCCCGTCGGTCACAGTGGCGTCGAAGACGTTGATCGATTCCTGATCGCGGCGCAGTTGTGCGCCTTCTGGGATCAGGCCAATGCTACTGCCACCGCCGGTTTCAAGCGGGATGTAGGAGATCAGGGCGGCGGATTCGACAGCGGCCGCCGATCGAACGCTTCTTAAGAGGCGCGTGTAAAAGGCCTGAGTCTGATCATTTGAATAATGAATCAGTCCGGTGTCGAACAACGTAGCCGCCAATCCGTCCACGCGAAAACCAGGCCCGGCGAGAAGCTCCGAACGGAACCCCTGGAGCAAGAGGCCACACACGACCAGCAGCACCAGCGAGAGCGCGACCTGGGCCGCCACCAGCGCATTTCTTCCCCAAAGCCGAGGCTTGCGGGTCTGAACACCATCGATCTGTTTCAACGCGGGCACCAGATCCGGTTTTGTCGCGCGGAGCGCCGGCCACAGACCGAAGAGGATCGTACTTACGATGGATACAACGGCCGTGAAGACCAAAACGCGCAAATCGAGATCGAAATGGAAGGCCAGCGGAATTCCTGCCGGCAGCGGAATAGAGCGGAACAGGGCCACTCCTCCATAAGCAATCACTAGCCCGCCTGCGCCGCCTGCCAGCGAAATCAGTAGGCTTTCGACGAGAAGTTGTCGCAGCAGACTGCTGCGTCGGGCGCCGATGGCGAGGCGAACCGCTATTTCGCGGGCGCGCGCGCTGGAGCGGCTAAGCAGAAGACCGGCCACATTCGCGCAAGCAATCAGCAGAACGCATGCCGCCAGAGCCATCAGCAAATTCACCAATCCGGCGTCGGCTGCGTCAGACGCCGCGCGAAACTGCAGTTCGGTTTTTACGCGTGCATTCAGGATTCTGCCGGCGTGCGGATACGCGCGATTGATTCCAGCCGTAATGGTCTCGATATCGGCTTGAGCTTGCGCGAGGTTCATGCCCGGGCGAAGGCGGCCGCGTACTTGCAACATCCCCATGTCGCGGCGATGCAGGAAATCGTCTCCTCCGAGTTTGGGTGTGATGGCAAGCGGAATAAAAACGGCATCTTTCAGACGTCCATCGAAGCTCTCGAAATTCGCCGGCATGATGCCGACAATCGTGAACTCCGTGCCGTTCAGCCACATCGTCCGGCCGAGCACAGACGCGCTGGCGCCGAACTGAGTCCTCCAGAACTCGCTACTGATCACCGCCACCGCATCCTTGCCCGGTACACGTCCTTCCTCTTTTCGGAAACCGCGCCCAACCACCGGATGCACGCCGGTTACATCGAAGAAGTTGGAGGAGACGCAGAGGCCAAAGATGCGATGCGGCTGTGTGGTCCGATCCGGCGCGAATCCGAACGCATTGAGCATGGTTGCGGTAAGCCCGCTAAACGAGTGGTTCCGGTCACGAAAATCCTCGTAATCCGGATACGAAACACCCGCAGCTGAAAACAACACGTTTGGCTGCGTGTTCGAGATCGACAGCACGCGGCTGGGCTCGACAATTGTTAAGGGGCGCAGCAGCAGACCATCGGCAAAGCTGTAGATCGCTGACGTCGCTCCGATACCGACTGCGAGCGAGCACACAGCTACCGCCGTAAACCCGGGATTCTTGCGGAGCATGCGAACTGCGTACCGAAAATTATTCAACATGGCGGGACCGGATGCGGAAGGGCACACGACCTGCCGTTCGAACCCGCGAAGAGAATCAAGGACTTACCCGATAAGCCGTACGGCATGCCTGTCCGATTCCGGGACGGACTGTCGCGCCATGGATGCTGGCGGATATCGCTGCCTCAACGCTAACCTGTTATTTTCTGGGAACAGAAACACATGACAAGATACATCCTCCCTGCCGTTCTCGCGCTCCCACTCCTTTGCCTGGGCGTTTTCGCGCAGGCGCCCCCGTCCAGTGGCGTCGATCTCAGCGCCATCGATTCCACCATCAACCCGTGTCAGGACTTCTATCAATATGCCTGCGGGAATTGGATAAAGAATAACCCGGTGCCCGCAGCATACGGCCGTTGGGGCCGTTTCAACGAACTGCAGGATCGTAATGAGGAAACGCTGCGTGACATTCTTGAGGATTCCGGGAAGCACACCAAACGCTCGGCCATCGATCAGAAGATCG
>JAFARV010000495.1 GCA_019245255.1 Acidobacteriaceae bacterium
ACGCCATTCGGTGTCGGCGAGAGATTGGACCAGGTTTTGTTCCTGCTCGCCCGTGGGCTCGAAATGTTTTACGAATTGGGCGACATGGGATTCGTAGAGCGCGGCATCGTCGCCGGGCAGCAGGACGGTGCGGCCGGTGAGCCCGGTTTTGACTGCGTTCAAAGATGATTTGGCTTTACCGGTTTCGGAAGTGGGACCGGTAGAGAGCTGAGCGTTCTTTTGGTTGGCGGCGATTTGGGCCGGTGTGGACACGTTTGGGACTCCTGAAAAAAGAAATGGCTCAGAAACCGGATTGCGGTTCCGTGAGCCTGGTTGACCGTACCACAGGAGCGGGAAAAAACGGATCGGCGCGGCTCACGAAAGCGACGTTAAGTTGAAACGGATCAGAGGCGTAGGAATATTTTTTCGAAGCGTGAATGGATTTTAGAGAGGGAAGATTTGAGGTTTGGTTCTGGAACAGGGCGAGCGAGGGGGGAGAGTGAGAAGCACTCCTTGGACAAACGGGAAGGATGTGTTGAGAAACTCTGCCTCGGCTTGCCCGTGGAGTCGTCCTTGTGGATGGCCGGACCCAAGCGCGTTTCCCATTCCTAATCGTCAGGACGCGCGGAAATCCACAGAAGTTCAGCGGTTTGCGCTTCTCCGGAGAGATGCTGAACAATGAGCTTTGGCCGATTCGTAAACACATTCAGACTACGGGCGAGTAATCTTCCGGGCGAGTCTCCGACACGGCGACTAGATCGGCATAGGAGCAGAGGTGGCCAACCGACCGTCCCAAAACCATGTGCGTACGGATCCGTACACGGCGGTTCGATAGTGGGCGGGGCTGCCAGCGGGGCTGATGTTCTGCGGCTAGTCACCAGACACGACTAGTTCTGATCGGTTGCGGTTTCTTCGTTGGAGTATTCACAAGCCTGGCTTTCTGGCGTGTGCTTGAGGCCCAATTGGAAGAAGCGTCGGCGTACGACGTGCCAGCGCGAACATTGCGCCGCTACTAGGCGTTTGCAGGAAAACATCTACAGCACACCTTGGTCGCTTTTGCGACATGAGGAAACAAAAACGGACAGTTTGCCTATCTTCATTCGGGCTAAGTCATAAGTGAATAAGCTCTGTCGATCCGGGCATTCAGTTGCCAATTGCACTCTTTAATTCGTTCTAGGACCTTTACCGAAGGACAATGGATTGAGATGACGTTAATACAAGATGTTCGCTTCGCGCTACGGCAGCTGCGAAAGGCGCCTGGCTTCACAACTACGGCCATGCTAACGCTGGCCTTGGGAATCGGAGCCAACGCGTCGATCTTCACGCTGATTAACGGCATGCTTTTGAAGAACCTGCCGGTAGCCGATCCCAAAACGTTGTTGCGGGTTGGAGATTCGACAGAGTGCTGCGTGAACAGCGGCACAAATGACAACGGGAATTACAGCTTATTCTCGACCGAAACATGGCGTTTCTTAGAGAAAAATACGCCAGAATTTGGGGACTTGGCGGCGATGCAGGCGGGCTTTTCCTACGGGCACGTCACAGCCCGGCGCGAAGGCCAGCGCGAAGGGGCGCGTTCGGCGATCGGCGAGTTCGTTTCCGGCAACTACTTCCGCACCTTTGGACTGCGGGCGCAGGCAGGGCGAGTACTCACCGATAGCGATGATGTTGAAGGCGCTGTCGTAGCCGGAGTAATGAGCTATGGGGTGTGGCAACGCGATTATGCAGGCGATCCCTCCGTCGTCGGGAGTACGTTTTGGATCAATACAAAGCCGGTAACCATTGTCGGTATCGCCCCAGCCGGATTCTACGGGGACCGGTTGTCTACGACTCCTCCCGACTTTTTCTTGCCGATCACGTCGATTGAGGCGTTAGCAGCGGGCGTCTACGCTCACAATCCGGACGCACGATGGCTCTATCTGGTTGGAAGAGTAAAGCCGGGCGTGCAGGTAGCCGCTCTACAAGCGAAGCTCTCTGCACTGATCAGGCAGTCTTTTGCTGAGACGAGGACCTTTTCAAAGGGCGTGGGTAAGAAGCAGCTCGCGAAAGCACATGTGGTGCTAGCGCCCGGTGGCGCCGGCATCCAGGCCCTGCAGGAACAGTACGGAACCAACCTGCGGGTACTGATGGCAATCTCGGGTTTAGTGTTGCTGATTGCTTGTGCCAACGTGGCGAATTTACTGCTAGCGCGCGGTATGGCACGCAAGCAGGAGATCTCGCTCCGAACAGCGCTGGGAGCGAACCGCCGGCAACTCGTTCGGCAGTTGCTGACGGAGAGCGTGTTGTTGGCCCTGCTGAGCGGCGTCGTTGGGCTTGCCGTTTCCTACGGAGGAACGAGCATGCTTCTAGCTCTGGCATTCGGCGACGCCCAGCGTCTACCTGTGAATCCGAGTCCTTCACTACCGGTGATGATGTTCGCATTTGCACTGGCGCTGCTAACGGGCGTTCTTTTTGGTATAGCTCCAGCGTGGATCACTTCACAGACCGACCCGGTGGACGCACTGCGAACGGGAATGCGATCAACAGGCGCCGGGACTTCACTCCTGCAGCGGGCGTTAGTGGTGCTGCAAACGGGCCTGTCACTGGTTTTGTTGACCGGAGCGGGACTGTTCGCACAGAGTCTAAACAAGCTTCAGACTTCGAACTTACGGCTGGATAGCAAGAACCGGTACATCGTACATATCAATCCCCAAGCAGCCGGCTACTCGCAAAGGCAACTAGAGGCCCTCTACCGAACCATCGAGGAGCGGTTCCATGCGATTCCAGGAGTAAAGAATGTTGGGATCACGATTTATACACCAATGGAGGACAACAACTGGGGAACGGGAATAGATATAAAGGGACAGCCAAATTCAGATATTGGTGCTTCCGTGGTGAAAGCGAATTCGGAATACTTCGATTCGGTAGGTACACACGTATTGATGGGGCGAGGTATTAGCGAAAGGGATACTCCAGGCGCACCGGCGGTGGCCGTTGTGAACCAGGAATTCGCGAAAAAGTTCTTCCCCGGCCAGAACCCAATTGGGCGCTACTTTGGACCGTCACAGGAATCGGCAGGAGACTACAAGATCGTGGGCGTTGTGGAAGACACGACCTATACGAGTGTGCGATGGAAACAGCACCGAATGTACTTCCTTTCGATTTTGCAACGCCAGCCGAGCGATAAGGATCCGATTGAACAAGACCTGTCACTTTATGCGGGTGCACTGGTGGTGCAAACCGCGACACGGATGGATGGGATGGCAGCAATTGCCCAGAGAACACTCACTGCAATAAATCCCAATCTGACGGTGGTGAAGTTTCAAACCTTCGATCAACAGATAGCGGACCGATTCACAGAAGAGCGAATGGTGGCAAGACTAACGACGTTGTTCGGAGTCCTGGCGCTGTTACTTGCAACGATAGGCCTTTATGGCGTGACGGCTTACACAGCAGCTTCGCGAACGGCAGAGATCGGGATACGCATGGCGCTAGGTGCTGCACGAACAGGAGTAATCACCATGGTCATGAGGGGAGCGATGATCCAGACTCTTTTGGGATTAGCGATCGGAGTGCCCACCGCACTGCTCTGTGTTCGCTTTATCGCGTCACAACTTTTCGAGATGAAAGGTGTCGATGCCGGTGTCCTGCTGACGGCGATAATCACCTTGTCGTTAGCTGCGTGTCTCGCGGCGGCCATTCCGGCGCAGCGGGCCGCGTCAATCGATCCTGCACGGGCGTTGCGAACCGAATAGGCTAGGCATAAAAACATAACTACTTCCGTACAGGTGGTCGGGCCACATCCGTGGATTTGGCGTTAGAGCCGAACGTAAGCCCGTGAGCGCTCCTAATCGTCGCGTTTGCACAGCTCGCACGATAACGCAGGGGCAACGACGACGTGCTTGGCTCCGCCATCTGGCGAGCGGCTTGAGAGGCGTCTTCGGGCACGCGCCCACGTTCGCGAACGTCGATGTACGGCGCGTACCAGTCCCACCGATTGTGCGGCAGCGCAACCTTCTCAGAACGAGCCGTAATGCTCGCCCGTCTCTAGTAGGAGGTGTGCGAGACTCGCAACATCAGCCGTAACTCCCCAGCCTGGGAGTCGATCTTCCTACGCCAGAATCTTTACCGATCGCCTATCTCATACTGATCGATAAGATCCTATCGTTGCAATCAACAGTATCAACGCTAGCGATAAGTCGCCCCTAACGGCCTAGTGTTTACTTTCCAAGCCACTCCAGGATTGTCGGCGACTCGGAAAGTGGATGGCTTCGCCCGCAAGTTGACGAGAAACACCCCTAGGCGTAGATCTGAATGTCCTCG
>JAFARV010000536.1 GCA_019245255.1 Acidobacteriaceae bacterium
GGGATCCATTTACTCACATCGCGACGGAACGACCCGATGGTGCGATTGAAATTTGGAAAGAGATCGGAAAGCGGGATGCCGTACACGTCGTGAAAGGCGCGGCCTAATACGTCCTGCGCAACATAGAAGCCGATGAAATCGTGATAAGCCTCAGGCGCGAAGCGCCCCTTTGCTACCTCGAGGACGTCGAAGCCAAATTCTGTTTTGAGGTGAGCGGCGGGGTCCTCGGCATAGGTCACAATCGGCCCGAATTTCCGTTCGAGCTTCGGATACAGCATGGGTTCGCCGGGATTGGTCGCCTCGCGGTGGACATAGACATCGGAGGTGTAGTGCGAGAGCGCGCCAAGCGCAAAAGCCAGCTCGTCCAGCGATTGTGATTCGGCTATCAGGGCGAGAACAAAATCACCCGTTCGCACATAGTGTGCCAGGTCACTGAACATTTTGTTTCCGTGCGGATAATAACCGAGATCCTGAATGATTGCGCCGCCGTAAGCGAAGCCGTGTGCGCGTTTCAGTTCTTCAGGTGTCGATTGCGGATATACAGACTGGAGGACCGGCTTCAGTTTTACGTCCCAAAGCGCATCGACAATTGCTTCGTGCGAGAGAACGGAGCAGCCGAATACCGGTATCCCGATGAAGAGTCCGGCCAATGCGACACAAAGAGAGCGCACGTGTGCGGGCATTGCGAGCTATTGGTATGACGTCCGGGAAGTCCAGGATCGAAACACCTGGCTTCGTACTGGACTTCCCATGTGGTCGAGCTCACTGTCCGACGATCAGTACCTTGAAACTATCCGGCTGGATTACAGGCCGCGGGCGGGGGTTCGATGGCGACACGGGCGGTGCGGGGCCAAACTTCGCGGTCACGAGGTAGATGTTGTGACTTTTCTCGTCGACGGTCATGGTTCGGGCGCCACGCTCGGTCTGAACGGTTTGCGCCACAGTGAACTGATCAGCCGAGTCCTCGCGGACGACGGTAAGTGTTCCGCTCCGGCCATTCGATGAAAGTGCCACGTGATTGCCGGGATCGAATGCCGCGGCATCGGGTCCCTCGCCGATTGCGGGTGTTGCCACCACCTTGCCGGAGTCGGCATCGACGACAGTCATGATTTTGTTGTCGCAAACTGAGAACAGACGCCTGTTCTGCCGGTCAATGGCCAAACCAGATGGAGAATCGCACGCGCCGAGCGGCCACTGCGCGCTCACGGCCATCTGTTTTACGTCCAAGCGTGCCAGTTGATTCTTGTCCTCCAGATTGACGTAGACACTCCCTTTACCATCTGAGGCAGCGAACTCCGGCTTGCCGCCAAGCGGGATGGTCTTCACAACCTCACCGCTGCGCGCGTCGATTACTGTCGAATCCTGGCTGCCGCCGTTCATTGTGAAAATGTAGTGGGAGGTAGGATCGTAACAAACGGCATCGGGATTCTTGCCGGTAGAGACTCGTTGTTTGACGGCCAGCGACTTGAGATCGAAAACGACCGCCTGGTCGGCGCCGCCGTCGGTGATGTAACCCACGTTTGCATCATTCGCGATTGCAATTCCGTGAATGCGTTTCATTCCCGGGACGCGTCCCACGATTTTGCGGGAATCCAGATCGATCACAACAACTTCTGTGCCATGAGAAACGTACAAGCGGCGGTTCTGAGAATCGGCGGCAAGGTAATCCCAGCCTCCGGCTCCGCCAATCGGGATCGATCCGACCATTTTGTAATCTTGAGAGAGCGCTGGCGCTGCAAACGCAGCAAACACAGCGACAAACTTTCGTAGCCAGACCATCTTGCGAGAGCAGGGCGCCCCGGAAGGGCGAAGGCTGCGGCATCGAATCAGAAAGGGCATATGAGATTCATCTTAGGCCTCATTATAGGTGTGTTGATTATTCCGGTAGCCGTTTACTGTTATTTCAGGTTTGGCTATGCGCCGGTTGCGACGGCGTCGTCACCGATGCCATTCGAGCAGCGACTCGCACGTGCGGCGTTACACGCTCGCATCGAGAAAGAGTATCCGCGTTCGGCTCCGTTTCAGGCGACCGATGGCGACTTACAGCAGGGGGCGCATTTATATCGTGTGCATTGCGCTGTGTGCCACGGCCTGCCCGATCAACCGAAGACTGCGACCGCGAACGGTATGTATCCACGGCCTCCGCAGCTATTAAAAGGCACAGGTGTGACGGATGATCCCGCGGGCGAGACCTATTGGAAAGTCGCGAACGGGATTCGCCTGACTGGTATGCCGGCATTCAAGGCGAAGTTGTCCGATCACGACATGTGGTCGATCAGCGAACTGTTGGCGGCCGCAGATA
>JAFARV010000485.1 GCA_019245255.1 Acidobacteriaceae bacterium
CCTGCTCGACCGATCCCCACTCGTCTACTGCGTTCGCCCGAACGATCCGATACACCTTTCGTGTGACCGAATCGATTCTGCCGCTACTATCGATCGCGAAGCGATGGTCCTCGAGCAGAACCACGACTTCGGCATCACCGGATGGAACAGCCACGGCGCCCTTCAGAATGGCATCCGGGGCCCCTGTAAACGCCTCATCCCAAGGCTGCGCACAAAAAGCCGCCGGCGCGAGGACAGCGGCGGTTGCAAACGCGACAAGACGACAGAGTTGGCTAGGCATCGCCTTTGTAACGCTATCAGGGCAATGAGATTGTGTCGAGGCTACCCAGTCCTAGGCCGCGTACTCCGGATCGCCTAATTGCTACCGCGCCAAAAAAGTTTAGCCCGCGTCAGATTCGGCGCAGATGGAGACGGAAACCGTCCGCAGCTCCGTCTCCCGTTCCATCCTCCGGCACGGTCAACTCATCGCGCCGCGATGCCTTGTGCACTTACAGGTATCCCAGCTACCGTCGTCACAAAGTTCAGCATACCTTTGTCAACGCTGAAGATATCGAGGCTGCCGTTTAACGCTCCCACAACATACAGAAATCTGCCATCCGCTGATAAAGCCATATCTGTCGGGAGGGAACCGGCCGGAGTTGTCCCAGCATTGTTAGCGATAAGTGTAAGTGACCCGTCGTTCGCGACGCGGAAGGAAGCGATGGTATCGCTGGCAGTATTGGTTGTAAATGCGTAACGACCGTTGCGCGTGACGAACACCCAGCAAGTCCCCCGTTGCTGAATCGGGAGCGCCTTCGTAACAGGTTGAAGCACGCCATTGACTGCTTCATCCGCGCCAAACATGTAGGAGGAAATAGTCGAACCAGTGGGCGTTCCATTAGTTTCTGAAATCAGCAAGGTCCCCCGGCGTCCGAACGCGAAGCCAAATGGCGTATGAGCCACCGACGCCACAGAGACCACGTTCGCGATGCTTCCGTCGTCATTAAGTCCGAACACGTCGATCATGTTGGTGTTCTTCTCCGTTACGATCAGAAGATTTCCGTCTGGAGTAAAGCTGATTTCGCCGGGTCCGCTGCCCACACCGCCCGGGAGCGCATGGTTAGAGCCCTGGATGAATCTGAGCTTGCCGTCGGCAGTTACTCGAAATCCGGCGATGTTGGGTGTGGCGCCCGAGTTCACGACATAAACAAGGTCACCAAATGTCGTGACACTAATCGGAAACGTGCCATGAGAACTCGCTTTGCTCTCAAATTGCACTCCGTCTTGATTGAAGGTCATCAGAGAGATGTTGTTGCTGCCGGCATTTACCGCTACCAGATAATTTGGCGTCAACGCGAGCGCTCCCTGGGATCCCAACGGGTCTTTGGACCCGCCGCTGCCTTTACCTTGTGTTAGTACTTCTTCTGTCTGAATGAGAGTGCCATTCTCCTCTCGCTCATACACCAGAACTGAATTGGCATCGGAGGCATTGCTCATCACGTAGACAAACCCGTCCGCATGGTTGCGTTCGCTTCCCAGAGCGGAAGATGGCGCCATCGCGATTAACGCCAAGGGCAATGTCGCCAGAACGAGGCAGCGATTCACTGGTTGTAAGCTTTGATTGCATTAGAAAGACTCCTTGCAGTTGGTCCGTGCATCTCCAGGCACGCCCATCGTGTGAGTCGTTGAATCGCTAAAATTCCCCCTTGTGCCTGCTAAAAAACTTCTGTTCGTATTTGTTACCGCATTGCCAGTGTTTGCTGGCGAACTAACGCCGTTCGCCGGAGGTCTCGGGGCCATCACGGCTTTGTCGACAGATGCAGCTTCTGCGGCCATCTCACAAGGCATCAGCGCTTCCCAATACAAGCAGCAAGACGGCGCCGGGTTGCAACTCTTCGCGGGCGCGCATATCAACGACTGGATCAGCGGCGAGATTACTTATGTCTGGCGTCACAATGACCTTTCCGTCGTTGGCACGTCATCAGCTCCAGGCGACTTCTTTACCGAGTCGCGCAGAAGTTCACAAAGCGGCCTGGTCGTCGAGGGAATGCTTTACTTTCGCCCGGTCAGGAGCCGCATTCGTCCCTATCTCGCCACGGGCTTTGGTTTTGTGCGGTTTCAGAGCTCACGCATATCCGTAACCCAAGAGGGGCCCGCGGCAGTTTTACCGGCGGCCTCATTCTCGTCGGTTAGGCCGGTACTCGACGTGCCTGTCGGAATTGACCTGTTCCCGATGAAGCACATCGCATTCCGCTACAGCTTCGGTGAGACGTTGCGGCACAACGATGTCTCGGATCAGCTGATACCCAGAGGTACGCATACCATGCAGGATTTTCAGAACATGTTCGGCATTGTCTTCCAGCGGTAGGCGCGCCGCGCCCTCAGCGCTATTTCTGAAAATCCGAGTAGGGACAATTCGGCCACCAGATAGGGGCATGCTCCAGATTCTCCGCCAGAACGCGCGCGTGGCAGCTCCAGCAAACGAAGGGCTG
>JAFARV010000656.1 GCA_019245255.1 Acidobacteriaceae bacterium
GGCAACTGTCGAGTATGTGGATGTAATCTGATGCGGACTGCTATTGAACGCGAAGAGCGGGAGTTGAGGGTTAATCCGAGGAAAACCGGCCCGCTGGTGCTCTAGGCGGATGATACTTAAGAGCGGTGCAGGCTGTAATCGAAATTAGTAGCTGCACGATATGAAGATCGAGATTGATGTTCCCAAGGTACTATACGACGAAGCAAAGTCATTGGCGCAAGCTCAGCGCATGTCAGTCCGCGAGGTCTTTGCCTCTGCATTATCAGACCACTTACTGAGTTGGAGAAGACTGAACAACCGCGCTGCCCGCGGTAGCCGGGACGCTTTCCTTAGAGTGCTCGATTCTGTTCCCGATATAGAGCCAGAGGAATACGATCGGCTCGATACGCCTCGCAAACCGCCGGAGTAGGCCTGTGGCTGATTTCTGAATCGCCGGAGGCGTGGAGTCAATTTTCGTAATCGGCCGTTGCAAGCGGCTCAAGTCGACGCCAGCGTAGCCTGGTATTCAGGAGCCATGCATAGTCGGCAACGTGGTACCAGAGGCTTCCGAGTTCAGATTGGGCTTCTTGGGGGTGCCGTCTCGCCGTCGAAAACGACACGCCCGAATAGCGCGACCGCACAGCACGATTCATGACATTAGATCGCACAGTAAACGGCTACGCTGAAGTAAGCTCGGATCGATCCGGTTGATTGTCGCGAATGTCCCGCAGACGAGTATCCATTTTTGTCGACGGCGCCTACCACCACAAACGAGGGGGCTGGGGCGTTGTTATCGTCGCAAACAAACAAGAATGGCATGCATCCGGCAACTGTGCGGCCTGGTCTTCCGATGAGGTAGAGTTTACGGCGGCGCTCAACGGCTTGATTGTCGCCGAACGTCTGACACTCTTGTGTCGCGGGATTCAGGTTCATTTATTCACCGACAGCCTGCGACTAATACACGCCTGCCGCGATCGTAAGGTTCGCGTCTACAGCGGGACCGATTTAGAACGCCTCAGCAGACGCGAGCATGTGCTTTCCGATGTTTGTCTGGCTGCTCGTAAGGAGATACTGCGTTTCGGGCACAACGTCAATCTCAGACTTCAGTGGATCAAGCGCTCTTCCAGGGTCGAGCAACTGCGAGCGGACAAGCTCTCAAAGTTTGCAATTGGTGCGACACCTCACCCGGTTGCCGAGGAAGGTGGGTTGAGCGGAAAACAGTTCCAAGCTGCCTCCGGTGAGCCAAATTGCATAGTCGAATGCTTCGCTGACGGCCGTAAGGCTAAGCAACTCGTCTTTGTTGGCAATCAGATTAGAAAATAGCTGGCCGAAACGCGGACCCTTAAATTCGCGCCGCAAGTTGTCCGGACCCACTACTGACTTATGTTGCGGTTCTGCTGAGCATGAATACTTTCCCTTTGGGAGCGAATGGCAGTGAGCGGCCCTCGGGCAACAGAATGGCATGCTCCCGCCGCGTGACGAACCGGTCACACATGCCGTCGGTGATGATCAGAATGGGACCATCCTTCGGAAAATCCGCTGCCGTTTCTAAAAGGTCGATGCCAGGCTGCAAGACCGTTCCGCCTCGGCCGCGCACGGGTACTCGTCCGGCGATTTCCTCGGGCAGTAAATAGCCCGCATCATACGGGCGAGCATCGCAGAAAACTACTCGCGCGCAGGGGACGTCTCGGGACTCGCAGTAGCTTGCGATCGCGCCGAGGCCCTCGGCGAGAAGGTGTCGGTCCATCGAACCTGATGTGTCGAGCACAACGCCGAAGGTTCGGGCGTACTCAGCAGTTTGCTCTGGCAAATACCGCGCGCGTGGAATATCTGGAGTGCTGCTTTGACGGCGGCTTGGGCGGGCATACGTCCTGCGCTGTTCGATCGGCGGGAAGTGGTCATCCAGCCACCGGGCGAGTTGGACATCCCATGGGATTGGCGGCTGGCTGAGAGCACGTATCTCTTCGACTAGCCCAGCAGGAAGCAGTCCACGGCCCTGATCGTAGTGATACAGCAAGCCTTGGGAAAGGCAGTTTCGATAAAAGGCATCGAGGTCCGTGCCAGCTTCAGAGGCCCACCAGTCCGGCAATGGCGCTTCAAGAATGTCGCCCAGTCCTACACCGCGAAAAGTCCCAAGACGTCGAAATCGGCGCAGATCAGTGACAATGCGATCGTAAATTGTTTCGGCTGAAAGTCCCTTTAGCTCGGCATCGTACAGCATCCCTATTTGCGGTGGCGATCCGATCCGCATTTCCATAAGCCAACCGTTGATGACAAAGTCGCATGCCACATTCCACAAATGGGGATCTCGTCCCCGGCATCTTCTTGAATGCCTGAGCGACACGTGGAGCAGCTCGTGCGCGACCACAAAACGGCATTCCGCTTCGCTCAGACCGACTCCGGGGCCGATGTAGATCTCTTTGAGAGCATCACTTACGGCGGCGACTGAAATCTCCATTCGGTTGCAAACTGGTCCGTCTTCGATTAGGTCAAATGAGGCGGCAAGAGCCCCGAGCAGTGGGTAACTGTTGACGAACCACTCACGGGCTCGGGCGGCCGCCGTTTTTGCGACTTTGCCTGGCAGGGATGGAACACCGCCTGCTATATTCACCGCCTCTGCAACTGCGTGCACGAGACCGGCGCCAAAGGTTCGCTCCCAGTCCTCTCTCTTCATTGAGGTGCGGCCGTAAGTTCTCCGTGTGCTCTCCGGCTCGAGCACGTCAGTGCCATGCGTTCCTGTGAGGCTGTATGAGGGAAGGTCGGATGGTATGCCGTTCTCACAGAAATGTATAAATAAGGCGTCTTCCGTACGGCCCGGAATCTCTGGCCCGCCGGGTCGCGGAACAGCGGATAGGTGTTCGGGCGCTTTCCCCAACTTCAAAGTTGCCAGAAAATCCCAAACTACGCACTCGCACGCAAGATCCCATTCCCGCTGTTGGAACTTCTTCTGAAAATGCCCGAATCCAAGATGAACCAGGCAGTGGCCAATCACGTATAGCCATTCTTGGGCGTTGGCCACTCGATCCGGATGAACGAAGATGGTGCCATTCGGCGACACACTCGCCCAGCCTTGATGTGGATAAGGATTGCCGGTTGCGCGAACGATGGATGCGCGATGGAGCATGGGGCTCAAGAGCGGGTGAGCCTGAGCGAGAGCGAGCCCTTCCTGGAAGTTAGCGGTTGCTTTAGGGCTCTGCTTAGCTCGCTGCGACCTGGACTTGGAACCCGCCATTCTCACGCATCTTTCTTTACGACCAGGCGAGGGAGGTCGCGAACGATTTCCACCATAAACCAAGGAGGAAGGCTCTGGCCTTTTTCTTCGCTGACGACCATCTGAGCCATTTCCATGCTGATGGAGGCGAGATCTCTCAACAGAGCTTTTGCGCGATGGGCCAATTCCTTATGAATAGCAGCCTGCGAAGAGCGATCGGCCGGAAGCTCCTTTATTAATTGAGCGCGGAATGACTGCGCCAGGAAATATAGAACATCCCGATCATGGGGTTCAGCTGGCCAACTTAACTCTCCATCCAGAATCGCGTTCAGCTTGTACTTGCTGCGAATCTGTTTAACAAAGGCTTTGAACTGTCCGGCATGCTCGGGCGAAAGACACCCGAAAGCGAGAATCTGGAGCACTTCGTCGTCCCACTTGTTCGCCGTACTCGCCCAGAGCGTCGCTGAGCATGTGCCAGGAGCGGGGACTGGAGAAGGTTTCCTCATGCTTGGGCGGCTGAGTCCACAAATGATCCGGCCGGTTTTGGATGTATTGCATGATCAGCGGGTGGATATTGTTTGCGCCTGCCCAGTCCAGCCAATCGCGATGTGACACCCTGAGGTGCACGTGGATCATGCGGTTGATTAGTGCGGACGACATGGGCTTCACGATCGCACTGTCTTGCGTGCGATTGCCTGCACCAATCACCACCGAGCCCTCTGGCAAGACGTACTCGCCGATACGTCTCTCGTGAATCAGGCTGTAGAACGCCTTCTGTACTTCGTGCGAGCATGCATTTAACTCGTCCAGAAACAAACAGTATGGCGATTTCCTGGCAATGGAAACGGGAGGACAAAAGCGGCTGCAACCGTCAACAATCTGCGGAACGCCGATGAGATCCTCCGGCGCGAGTTGGCTGCCTAATAGCGATATACAAGGCATACCGATTTCGTTGGCGAAGTTCTGCACCAGCGCCGATTTTCCAATGCCGGGAGGTCCCCATATGAAAACCGGTCGTACGACAGCAACGTTGAGGAGGAACTCTGAGAGCTGTTTTTGAGAGAGTGTGATCGACGCGTTCATTTACGAGTTTTTAGCCGCCCGAGCACTCATGCCGATTGCTTCGAGCACCGTTCGCCTAATCGTCATATCGGTATAAAAGAGCAAAGTTCCTATCGGTCAACTATCAGGCTGGCCCCCTGTTTGTCGTCCAAGATCGTTCGCCAGTGAGTCGCCCAAAGGACGTGTAGCCAGCATTCGTTTCCAGCGTCGTCCTTGTGGTGTCTTCGAGCTTGCTGTTGGAATTCCAGCTTTTCGAGCACACGGGCAGAGCGTACGTTGTCGATACGCGTGAACGCCACAACCCGGTTTAGTTTCAAGGCTTCGAAAGCATAGGCAAGTACCGGGCGGGCAGCTTCGGCTGCAATTCCCTTGTTCCAAAAAGATGGCGCCAATTCATAGCCCAGGCTGATGTCATCGCCCAGGCTGTGTTCCGGGTCGAATACTCCCTCAAATTTCGAGAGCTCCACCCAACCGGCCTGAATGGGATGGTCACGGAATTCAATGATCCATTTGTGGAGGTGCTGGCGATACTGAGTCAATTCGATCTGGGTTTTGGCAAACTCCAGCGCTGCGTGTCGAGAGAGTGGCCCGGAATGAACATACTGCATCACTTCGGGATCAGAGTCTAATAATGCCAAGAACTCCTCATCGCCGGGCTGAAGCGTTCGAAGGCGCAGCCGGCATGTTTCGAAGACTGGGTTCCCGGAGAATTTTGGCATATGAGTAAGCGGGGTGAACGGAGCAGTTAACGATCAGATTGGAAACAGGCATTCCACTTGGGATAAGGTTCAATCCTTCTGATAAAGCTGGACACCGGAGTATGAGGATTTCAAGATGCGGCGCACAAGCCAAAGCTTCTCTGATTCGGTAGCGCTGCCATCTTGCATGGCTTGCCCAAGCCGCGTAACACGGCGAAATTCGGCTTCGTTGAATTCGACAACGATCTTGTTCTCCATTCCGCGGCTGTAGTACTTGCCCGATTCATAACGCACCGTGTTGTAGGGATCGGGCCCGTCGTCGACATCGGCGAAGTTATCGTCACGCTCTTCTTTCGTTGCGTAGCAGGTCTGCAGATCAAACTCATCCATCGCACCTTCAACAATCATGTAGGGAGGTCCCGAGTAGTTCCTGGGGTCTTCTTGATCCAGCTTGATCGCAATAACGGTGCGTTTGCCGACATCGGTGCAGCGCCAGTGGCCGCCATCCGACCAAAATTCCATGCCGATGAAACAGTTCTCCGGTTTCAGCATCTCGATTCCACCGTCAGCCGGGTGGTTCGGCATTAGTGTGTTCGCCAGTTCTGACCACGCTTTAGCGTCCTAGATAAATCGAATTGCCCATTGGAGGGCCGACAACTCCGATTTATCAGGGTGTGTCAAGGATTTTGTGTAAACCGCTCTGACTTTT
>JAFARV010000871.1 GCA_019245255.1 Acidobacteriaceae bacterium
GCTTGCTGCACTTTATCGGCAGGAGCAAACGGGCCGATTTCAGCCGCTGGATTCGAAAGCGGATCTTTCCCGGCGCATACGCCCCATCGCTGGGCGAGGCACTTGATGTCGTCGGGCCTTTCGAGTATTTCATACAGGATGTTGAAGATCTTCGCCCGCACTACGCGAAGACACTCGAGCACTGGCTCGAACGGTTTGAACGGTCGGCTGAGAAGGTGACAGCAATGTACGGCGCCAGTTTCGAAAGGGCATGGAGGCTGTATCTCGCCGGCTCAATTGCCGGATTTCGCGGCGGCCGGCTGCAACTCTTCCAGATCCTTTTCTCCGGACCGAAGTTTCGACGCCTTCCCTGGACGCGCGATCACTTGTACGCGGCGCCCGGAGCAAACGCAGAATGGACTTCTGCGACGTCCTGATAGCAGGCGGCGGGCCGGCGGGCTCTTCGTGCGCGTGGGCACTCAGGCACTCAGGTCTCCATGTCGTAGTCCTGGATAAGCAGAACTTTCCTCGCGATAAGATCTGCGGCGGGTGGATCACTCCCGAAGTACTTACCGCGCTTAAGATTGAACCGGACAGCTATGCTTCGCACGGCGTCCTTCAGCCCATCACTGCCTTTAAAACGGGGTGTATCGGCCGGCACTCTCCAGCCGCCACCGACTATGGCACTCCTGTCAGTTACGGTGTCCGCCGCTGCGAGTTCGACTACTACTTGCTGAAGCGCTGCGACGCCCGAATCCGATATGGCGTAAGCGTCAACACCATCGAGCGTTCGGGCAAGGACTGGGTCGTAAATGGAGATATCCGGGCACGCTTGCTCGTGGGCGCGGGCGGTCACTTCTGCCCCGTCGCGAGGAAGCTGACACGTGCGATCGCCGCTCCGGTCGTAGCCCAGGAGACTGAGTTTGAAATGGACTCCGAACAGCAGACCAGGTGCCCGGTCGGCGGAACGGTTCCGGAGCTGTATTTTTGCCCCGATCTCAAAGGCTATGGCTGGTGTTTCCGGAAAGGGAAATTTCTCAATGTCGGCTTAGGCCGCCTCGACCCGCACGAACTTCCGGCTCACGTGGATCAATTTCTCAAGTTCCTGTCCGCGCGCAACGCATTCTTTCATCAAGTTCCTCGCTTGCGTGGACACGCATATCTTTTGTACGGAACATCGCCGCGCCCTTTCGCCGGAGACGGTTTTCTCCTGGTTGGCGACTCGGCGGGCTTGGCATATCCGCAAAGTGGTGAAGGGATTCTGCCCGCCATCGAATCGGGCCTGATGGCGTCTGAAGTCATTCTTTCGGCCCGCGGAGATTACTCGCCCACTCGCCTCGAAGCCTATGCGAGAAAACTCGCTCACCGCTTCGGGCACACGTCCGGAAGTTGGGCGATGCGGGCTGCACGCCACCTTCCCGCTCACACCCTGCGCTTTGCCGCCAGGCAGTTGATCCTCCGGCCGCGGCTCGCGCGCAGCATCGTACTCGATCGCTGGTTCTTGCATCGTTGAAGCCTGATCGATCTCTCAGGAATGGGCCGGCGTTGGCTTCGACTCGGCTTCGGACGGCTCGACGTGGAGTTCAAGGCCTTCGACCTGCTTAACCCGAACTCGTGCGCCCTCGTCGATGTTTACGGAGCTGACGGCGTGCCAATACTCCCCATGCACGAGGACTTCTCCGCGCGGCGTCAGTGGCGTGCGGGCAACCCCCGTTTCCCCGACCATGGCCGTTAACCCGGTTAGCACTCTTCCGCGACGTGCCTTGATCACTAATGACATGAGGAAGATGCTGATAATCGCGAAGGGGATTGTAAGCGCGAGCGCGGTGCTCCACTGAATGCGCAGCTCGGGTGGTGCGTCGATAAGGATGACCGCGCCCAGAATCATGGCAATTGCGCCAGTTATCCCCAGCACCCCGTGAGACGTAAACTTCGCCTCCAAAATAAAGAATGCAAACGCCAGCAGGATCAGCGCCGCGCCCGCCCAGTTGATCGGCAGAACCGCCAGCGAAGACAGGCCGAGAACCGCGAGTACCGCTCCGATCACACCGGGAAACACCAGACCTGGGGAGTTGAATTCGACGTAAATTCCGAGCGCTCCCAAAACGAGGAGAACGAATCCGATATTCGGGTCGCCGATCAGACGATACAAGCGTTCGCGCCACGTCAGCCGGGCGTCGATGACGTGCGCCCCCGAAAGTGCAAGCCTCTGTTTTGATCCGTCGAACCGCGTAACTTCCCTGCCCTGCAGCGCATGCAGAAGTTGCTGCTCATCACCTGCTTCGAGATCGATGAGATGCCCGGCCAGAGCCTCTGTTTCGCTGAATGCCTTAGCATCGCGGATGGCTGTTTCAGCAAGTGCCGAGTTCCTGCCGCGCCGGACCGTCAGGCTCCGCAGCAGGGCGGCGATGTCATTCTCTACCTTGCTGCGCAGAACGGGGTCCATTGTTTGGCCGAGGAGGATCGGCGACGCCGCACCGGTGTTGGTTCCCGGAGCCATCGCCGCCACGTCAGCAGCTTCAAGTACAAAGAACCCGGCGGAGGCGGCCCGCGCACCGCTTGGGGCAACGAACGCCACCACCGGAACACTTGCGGCCACAATTGCCTGAGTAATTTGACGCGCGGCATCGGCCAGACCGCCCGGCGTGTCAAGCCGGATCAGCACCAATGCCGCCCGCTGATTCCTTGCCTGAGCAATCGCATCGCTGACAATTTCGGCCGTAATAGGGTGAATGGGCCCGTCGATGGTTACACGAATCACGTCCGGTCCGCGACCCGAAACGCCCGCCGCTCTGACTACTCCCGGCAGAAGCACCAGCCCCACAAGGATTGCAAGACAGACCCGCATCATCAGTCGAGGCCGCCCCGGAGCGCTACGGATTCTGCTGTTCATACTGCGCATACCACGTCCCGATCTCACTCATCGGCCTGTCCCCGCGGTGAATAATCACGCGATACCGAAACCGGAGCGACTGCCCTGCGGCCAGATGTTTGCCCCCCGCTTCCGTCGAACCGGGGTCGAAATCCTTCACTCCGAAAGGATTCGCCGCAAACAACCCGTATGCACGAACATGCCATCGCGCCGGTGAATTGAAATTCGTCCGTTGATTCAGAATTGTAATCCCGACAGTTTCACCGTTGACCGTGCCGGAGTACTCTACCCAGTCGGCGCGCTTCCCCCAAACCTTCTTCTCCGTCCGGTCGCCGCGTGAATTCAGGATCACTCCGCCATTCTTTTCGGCGATGCTGTCCGCGACCCGGATCGCGAAGAAGCCCTCCTTTGTGTCTTCAAACATCACATCCTGCTTCGCCGTCAGCTCCACATCGAAATCAATGATTCTCAAATCCGTCGAGCCCGCGAATTTCATCACACGATGCTCCTCCAGCATGACTCTCTGTTGCGGGTCCTGCCATTCGAACACGCCCTCAATCGTTCCGGCTCCGCTTGTGTGTGTCTCCCGCGTAACCATCCGGCCGCGATTGCTGGTCGTGTAGTCGAACTCGTTCTCCCAGAAATTAACTCCGCTTACATTGCCATAGCCGATCCAGAGCCCGCGATGGTGCGGGTGATCGCGGGACTCGCCTGCTACATTTTCCATCGGGAAACCGCGCGTAACGACACGCCCGTCTGCTGAGCGAAGCGGCGCGAGAAATGGCTTGGGGTACGAAGCTCCCGTGTAGAAGATCGAGAACGGTTGGCCGTCAATCGCCACTGCAATCTGCCCGGCGCCCGTCACGAAATTAGTGGATAACGCAAATGCTGCTGCGACCGTTGCAATCGCAGCCACCGCGCTGGCAAGAATGGTCTTCATCTTACGGACACAATACATCCTCATCGTGGAGAGCTGGGTCACTGGGCTATCATAAAGGCGTCAATCCAAAATACTGGAGCGCGATATGGGACCAATAGGCGTGCAGGAGATGATTGGGATTTTTCTCATCGCTCTCCTCCTTTTTGGCCCCAAGAAACTCCCGGAGCTCGGCAGAACTCTGGGCAAAGCATTGAGCGAATTCAGGCGCGCAAAAAACGAGCTTAAGAGCACGTTCGAATCGCACCTGCATGAACTCGAACGCGAAACGCGGGTTGATCTCGGTCCGATGCGTCTTGATTCCGGGCCGGACTACTCGAGCTCGCGCTACTCCAATCCATACGAATCGGGCTCGACATACGGCGAATCATCCCCAAGCTCGTGCAACGCGCCACCCGCGAGCACATACGAGACGCCTTCAACCGGAGGCTACGCCTCAAGCTCGAGCAGCACCTACGCTTCGTCTCGAGACGCGTACGGCTCGACAGCGAACGTATATGAATCCTCATCCAGTCCCTACACATCGTCTTCAACCCCATACGAAGGCGCGATGGGTAAAGCCGCCGAATCGGTGACAACTCCTGCCCCTTCGCTGGCCGTTGAAGGCACCGTCGCTCGCTCGAATGGTACACAACCCGTCACTCCCGTTCCTGCCGCTACGGGAGAAGATCATCGAGCTTAACAACACCCAAGCGCCGCGGCGCTTCGGCGCACACAGAAGTCGTGTCGAGTCAAATGCGAACTGAATGAAATGGCTGAAGAACTGAACGGCAAGTACACGGTCGACCCGCTGACACTCTACTCAGAGGACGGACCTCAGCCTCATTCCGCCCCCGCGTACAGCAGTTCTTCCCACCCATACGAGCCCGAAACGCGTGTCCTGGATACTGCAGTTACCGCTGTCCAAACCGCTCCGCCGCCTCCGCCCCCTTCACCGCCGTCAACCGAAGACGAGAGCGATGACGAAGAAGAAGGCATGCTGCGCATGTCTTTCATGGAGCACCTTGAAGAGCTCCGCACCCGTCTTCTGCGCGCGATTATTGGAATCGTCGTTGCCTTCCTCGTCAGCATCGGATTCTGCAAAGACCTCTGGAAGTTTGTAACCGCCCCGGCCAAAACGGCGCTACAGCACCTCGGAATTAACCCGCCGAATCTCGCTGCCATCAAGCCCATGGAGCAGTTCAACATCATTTATCTGAAGCTGCCGCTGCTCGTCTCCATCTTTCTTGCATCTCCATGGGTCCTGTATCAGGTTTGGGCATTCATCTCGCCCGGCCTCTACAGGCGCGAGAAGCGCTGGGCTGTCCCGTTCATTCTCTGCACGGCAGGGCTGTTCATCACAGGCGGTTGCTTCGCCTACTTTGTCGCGTTCCGCTTCGGTCTCGAATT
>JAFARV010000929.1 GCA_019245255.1 Acidobacteriaceae bacterium
AACCAGCGCGGGTCGCGCCCGAAGAGGGCGGCGCCAAGCGCGATCAGCAACACGGTTACGCCTGTGGAGGCCCAGACCGCGCCCAGTGACCGCGTTGCCGCCGTCCGGGCTTCTCCGGCCCGTCTCCGCCTCCTGATCACAGCGCCGTTGAGAATCACACAGATGCTTAGGACGACGGGCCACGCCACCGCTGGGTGGGGCAGAGAGGACTCCCACAACATTCCCGCGAGTGGGCCGATTCCCCACAGCAGGAACATCCATCCCCAGCGTTGGGTGGTCTGCTTCCCTTCTGCCATCATTTCCTCAATCAGTCGCAGCCGGGAGACGATCTCGGCCGGGTCCGGTTCTCGCATGACACCTCCATACGTCCTCATCCGATCAATTTTCGGTCCTTTTAGAGAACTCTATAATTTAGAGTATACTGGTCGCATGCCGCTGTATGGATACGTAATGATCGCCGTAGGAAGCGTCCTGTGGGCTCTGGCTTTCCCGCTTGCCCGTTCGAAATACAAGGGTTCGCTGAGACTCGACCGCCGAGCGCGCTGGGGAGTGGCGCTTCAGGCGATCGGGTACA
This sequence comes from Acidobacteriaceae bacterium, assembly GCA_019245255.1. GTDB lineage: Bacteria > Acidobacteriota > Terriglobia > Bryobacterales > Bryobacteraceae > Bog-105. The sequence goes on from JAFARV010000929.1 coordinate 575, forward strand.
CGATGCTGTGGCAGGGGTCCTTCTGGACGAGGTCACTTCCACCCTGGAGAATGGGAACGTCAATTCTGCTGTTCGGAATCGCGTGCGCGCTGTCCTGGACCTCGGCGGGCTCACTCGGGAAGCAACTACGCGTAGACGCAGCTCTCATCGCCAACCATCGGCTTATTCGCTCCGGCCCCTATGGAGTTGTGCGGCACCCGATATACGCTTCGATGCTGGCGGTTGTGGCGGGCACTGGACTTGTAATCGCTCCCTGGTACCTGCTGCTGACCGCTATCGCGGTATTTCTCGCCGGAACGGAAGTTCGAATACGGACCGAAGACGCACTTCTCGAATCGCATTTCGGGGAAGAATTCAGACAATACCGGCGCGCTGTGAAGGGATTGATCCCCTTCGTGGCATAACGCCGACAAGAGTGTCTGCGCTGCGGCTAAGAGTGCCCGCGCCACAATGGGCGGAAGAGGCCGGTAATGTTTTCACGGGGACATTCCACTAGTCAAGTTCTGATCGACATACCGATGCCGATCCGCACTCCGCGCTTGACGATTCGGTCGAAACAGGTTGGTGATGGCGCCATTACATCGGCTGCGGTTGCCGAAAGTTGGGAAGAACTGAACCGTTGGATGCGATGGGCGGAAAACCGAGAAGCGTTTACGGCCGAGTTGATGGAAATTCGCAACCGGCAGGTTATGGCCAGCTTCCTGCTGCGAGATCGGAAATGAACCGAGCCGCCGCCTTGCTGAGAGACTTGGGTTTACTTTTGAAGGGATACAGCGGAGGGCGAACATGCTGCCTGGCGGCAAATCCTCAGACAAGTACTGCTACGCCCGTTTCGACGTTGCTGGTCTACCTGACTTAGAAGTGACCTGGGGATAGCAGAAGCCAGCGATTCCTATAATCAACCATGCGCTGTCTGCTTCCCGCCTTGTATCTACTGGCTTTCGCTGCCGCCGGCCAGCAGTACGACACGGTTATTTCGCGCGGCCGCGTCATCGATCCTGAAACGAAGCTCGATGCTGTCCGGGACATCGGCGTCCGCGACGGCAGGATCGCCGCTATCTCCGAGACCGCGCTCGAGGGTCGCCAGGTCGTAAACGCGCGCGGGCTTGTGGTTTCCCCAGGGTTCATCGATTTGCACCAGCACGGGCAGACGCCGGAAAACTACGCCTTCAAAGCACGCGACGGAGTGACTACCGCGCTCGAGATGGAAGTCGGCGTTTCGCCGGTGGATTCCTGGTACCGAGCACGCGAAGGCAAATCGCTAATCAACTTCGGAGCCACGGTCGGGCATATCCCTGTGCGCATGGCCGTCATGCACGACAGCGGAACTTTTCTGCCGCGCGACCGAGCTGTCGACAGCACCGCCACTTCCGAACAGCTCAGCGCCGTTATTGATCTGCTGCGTCAGGGGCTCGATGAAGGCGCGCTCGGCATCGGCATGGGCGTCGCTTATGTGCCAGGCGCCACACGCGAGGAGATCTTCCGTGTGTTTCAACTTGCCGCTGCCCGCAAGACGCCTGTATATGTTCATCTGCGCAGTTCCGGGCCCATCGAACCCGGGGGCATTGATGCACTTCAGGAAGTCATGTCGAACGCGGCGGCCTCCGGCGCATCACTCCACGTTGTCCATATCACCAGCACCGAATTGCGGCTGACGCCCATTGCGCTCGACATGCTCCACAGCGCCGCGCGCCACAATCTCGATTTCACCACCGAGGCTTATCCCTATACCGCCGGCATGACAGACATCAGCTCCGCCATCTTCTCCGAAGGTTGGCAGGCCCGTAACGGCGGCATTAGCTACAGCGACCTGACATGGGCCGCAACCGGCGAGCGTCTCACCGCCGAATCCTTCGCCCGTTATCGCAAACAGGGCGGGATGGTCGCCATTCACAGCATTCCGGAAGAAATGGTACGTATTGCGATGGCGGATCCCGATGTCATCGTGGCGAGCGATGGCATTCTCGATCACGGCAAAGGGCATCCGCGCGCCGCGGGCACCTACGCCCGCGTGCTGGGCAAATATGTTCGTGAAGAGCACGTACTCTCGCTGATGGACGCCGTTCGAAAAATGAGTCTCCTGCCCGCGCAACGCCTGAATCTCTCGACGAAGGGCCGTTTGCAACCCGGAGCCGATGCGGATATCGTTATCTTCGATCCTGAACGTGTCACGGATCGCGCTACTTTCGAAAATCCGGCTCAATACTCCGAAGGCATTCCCTATGTGATGGTCCACGGCATCTGGGTGGTCAGAGACAGCCAGATACAAGACAATGTTTTTCCCGGCCGCGGAATCCGCCGCGGTCAATAGTTTGGCGGCCGTGACCACTGGTTCCAGGGCCAGGCTTCCACCACCAGTTCTATCGAGTGGCGCGAAATCGTTGAACAGAGTAAGATCGCGGAGATCGTGCGCATCGCGTATTGAGAGTGCGGCGAAACATATGGAGAAATTATGCACTCCGTGCAACAGCAGCGCCATCGAAGCGGTCAGGTGCCCAACGCGGACGCTATGATATCTGAGTGACAATCGACGAATGGCCGAGATTCAAACGGGCCGACGACCACTCAGATTCGACTAATCAAAAGAGAACCGGGATTTCCGATTGCCGAGGACTATGCTCACTAACTCTACTGTGCAGGCTGGCGGCTTCCCTAAACTGGCGGGAGCCGCCGCCGGCGTGGCACTCTTATTAGCGTTGTACGGCTTCGTATCGGCATTTCATCACGTCTTCCTACTGTTTTCCGCAATAGTTCCCGCCATTGCCGCATTCTCGATTCTCCAGCGGCGAGTTTGGGGCGCTTATGGCTTTGCTCTCTTCGAGCTGGTTCAAGCAACCGTCGTGCTCCTCCTGCTTCGATCAACCTCTATCGCAGCAACTCAGATAGCGGCTGCCGTCATCATGGGTTTTGG
>JAFARV010000205.1 GCA_019245255.1 Acidobacteriaceae bacterium
CCGGCGACGCTCCCAGCGCCAGCCGCATGCCGATTTCCTGCTGCCGCTGGTTGACGCGATAACTGATCAATCCGTACAGCCCGAAGGCCGCAGTGATCAGCGCCACCATGGCAAACGCCGCCATGATCGTCAGACTCACCCGCGGACGCAGAATCGTCTTCGACATTTCGCGCCGCAACGGTTGAAAGGTCAACGCAGCGTCCCGGTCGATCCCCGCGATCTGCTTGCGGACGTCCCCGATGACTGTCAGCGGGTCGGCCTTCGTGCGGATCACCAGGGCCATGGGCGCATCGGAAAGCTGCGAGTACGGGCGGAACATGGTGGGCACCGGTGGGACGTCCATCGCTAAATCCCTTAAATCGCCAACGATCCCCACGATGGTCTTAGGGCTCCCCGATCGACCCCACAACAATGCCTTACCGATCGGATCCTGATTCGGCCAGAACTTCCTGGCCATCGATTCGCTGATGATCACGACCTCGGCCGAACCGTTCGCGTCGCGCTCCGCAAAGAGCCTGCCCTGCTTGAGCGGAACGCCAAGCGTCGTAAAAAATCCGGGAGTCACTGCTCTCCACGCGGCCGAACGGTATTCCGATGACGCAACGTCACCCTCCAGGCGGAACCGGTTGGCGGTGCCATCGCCGCTAAACGGCGCGATATTGGTCGTGCCGGCCGATACGATTCCCGGCGTGCGTGCCAGCCGCGACTCAGCTGCGCGGAAGAACGCGACGCGCCGCAGATCGTCGTAGGTTCGCCCGGGAAGACTGACCTGCACGGTGAGGAGGCGATCCGGGTCGAACCCCAGGTCCACCGCTTCCAGCCGCAGAAAACTTTGCCAGAGCAGGCTGGCGCACAGCACCAGGACGGTCGCCATTACCACCTGCGCCAGGATCAACGCGTCACGCCCGCTGGCCCGTCGCGAGATCTCGCGGCCTCCCTGCAGTCCGGCTGGACGGCCGGCAAACGCCGTGAAGAAAAGGGTCGTCGCAAACATAATGAGAAGCGCGATTCCAATCGTCGGGAATGTCAGTTCCACCTGCGCCATTCGGGGCCAGGAATCCGCCGCGAAGCCTCGCACCGCCTGCAACGCGAATTGCGCCAGCACCGTGCCGCCGAGAGAGCCGGCAACGGCCAGCAGACAATTTTCGGTCAGCGTTTGCGCGAAGAGCCTGCCCGCGCTCGCGCCTAGCGCCTGGCGCGTTTGCATTTCGTGACGCCTGGAAATATTTCTCGCCAACTGCAATCCCGCCACATTGGCGCATGCCAGCAGCCAGAGCAATGTCACCGCGCCAAAAATCATCCAGATCATGGCACTGGTGCGCGGCCCGATCAGTTCATCGGAAAGAGGAATCACACTCAGACTCCAGCCTCCATCGCTCTGTGGACTCTGCCTCGCCATGGATCCGGCGATCACCGCGAGTTCGGCCCGCGCCTGCGCCGCGCTCACGCCCGCAGCGAGGCGGCCCACTGCCTCGATATCGTGGGCGGTACGCGACTCTGTCGCTTTAGGCGTCAGCGGAATAAGCACTTCCGAGCCCGGCAGCAGGTCGTGCGGCAAATCGGCGATCCCCACCACGGTGTAGCTTTCGCCATCCAGCGCAATTGCGCGCCCTACCACGGCGCGATTTCCCTGCCACCTTCGTTCCCACAAGGCGCGGCCGATCACTACTTCCTTCGACTTGTCGGAGAACACGCGCCCGCCGATCGGCGCCACGCCGAACAGCCCGAAGAACGACGGAGTTACCGCCGCCGCCGAGATGATCTCCGAATCCCCATCTCCCGTCCATGACAGTTGCACCCTCGTGTATGCGGCGAGCGTTTGCAGCGATCTCGCGCGCTGCTGCAGATCGAGCCACGCCGGCTCGGAAAACGGCCACAACCCCTGCCGCGGGTCGACCTGCTTAATTGCCACCAGACGTTCCGGCGAGGGGTAAGGAAGCGGCTTCCAGAGGAACGCTGAGACCACGCATAGCACCGTGGTCATCGCGCCCAGCCCCACGGCCAGCGTCGCCGTGCACGACCACGTGAACGCCGGATTGCGCCCCAGCGTGCGAACCGCGAATTTCAGATCGCGCCAGAAGTTTTCAAGCCACGGAAGGCCGCTCTGTTCGCGGCACTGCTCCTGGAATGATGTGACGTTGCCCAAATCGCGCCGCGCAGCGCTCCGGGCATCCGCCTCCGCCATGCCACGCGCCAAATATTCGGCGGCCAGCATCTCGGTATGCGTGGCGATTTCCTCTTCGAGATATCCGGTACGGTCTTGGCGGAACAGGCCGGCGATGCGCGCGAGCCAGACGCGCCCGTTCATTGCGCTGCCCCGAGCAGCCGCGCGAGTATCGCCACAGACTGCTGCCATTTGGCCTCTTCGTCGACCAGTTGCTTCTTGCCCGCTTTCGTTATGGAGTAGAATCGCGCCCGCCGGTTGTTCTCGCTCATACCCCAATCCGAACGGATCCAGCCCTTTTGCTCCAGCCGCAGCAAAGCGGGATAGATCGTCCCTTGATTCAGTTCGAGCGAACCCTGCGCGACTTGTTCAATCCGCCGCCCGATGCCGAAGCCGTGCAGCGAGCCCATGTTCGCCAGAGTCTTCAGAATCATCAGATCGAGCGTTCCATAGGGAACTTCGGACTTCGTTTCTTTCAGGGGACGCGCTCCTGTTGTCTGTCAACAAGTATAGAGGTTATTCTGTTGCCTGTCAACAGGACATCGCCGCATGGCTCGATCGCTTCGGTCAGGCTGCGGAACCTGGCTTGCAACTCGCTAAGACGCTCCCTGATGAGTGGAAATGTCCGAAGACCTGC
>JAFARV010000212.1 GCA_019245255.1 Acidobacteriaceae bacterium
AGTCAGAGCGGTTTACACAAAATCCTTGACACACCCGGTTCCTGTAATCGCGCAATGGGCCAAGGACCACGACTACACATTGATCATAGATCTGGGTAATACAAACAGTTCCGTTGTCTTCGATGCCTGCGACGAGACATTACTCAAGATGTAGTGAACGCCTACAACAGAATGTTTCCCTAAACTCCAAATCCCCTCCGGAGTTACGGCCTGCACCACCACGCCGCGCCCCTTAACGGTCACAACAAAACTCGCACAATTTTCTTCTCTTTGACACCACAGGACTTACGTCCCGCTATTCGAGCGCACGGTTCGTTTTCAGCCTTCCCCGTGCTAACGCAAACCAGGCTCGCAAGAGGTAAATTTGCCTTCTTGCGGGCCATTTCCTTTTTTACGGAGCCCACAAATTGTCTAGTAAAGCCCCAAGTCGCGGCGAACCGCACTCCGATTAACCCTCGATTTTGTCGTTGACGGCGATAATCTTTTCCGCGAGCTCGCACACGTTCGGGAGGATTCGCTCGATCTCGATACGGCGTCGCTGAATATCAGCGAATGTGAGCACGCCGAGATCACCGGCCAGTCCCTGGTAGCTATTCCTAATGCTGTGTGTAAGCTCCTCAGGTGCATCGCAGGTGAGCACCTTCTGACACCTCGAATGCGTGACGGCAATCCAGAACATCGCCTCGCGATGACAACCACGGCGGATCAGGTCGAAGCTACCATCGATCGCAATCGGGCGTGCACTATGGCTAATATCGGACGCAAATGGAAACGGAGTCTTGATGACCATCGCGGCTGCGTCAAAGATGTCCGCCAGCGCGGCAAGGTGCCGGCTAACTCGTGTTTGAGTGATTTGAGCGGCGCCGAGCAACTCTAAGAAACCTTCGTGGAATTCGAGGTGACCATACTCAGCCAATAGCTCCCGGACGGCGACATACCGCATGCGCACAGTGGGATTTCTCAGTCCCGCGACGAGTAAGATGTGGGTGGTTATGCCTGCCGCGAAAAGGCACGCCATGACCTGATCGTGAAGTGCCATGTTCTGGTCGATGGATTGCAGATTACGCAGGACCTTGTTCCTGGCGTTGGCGCAACGCGCTCGGACCCATGACCGCTTGGCATAGTCGCGAGAAACGGCGGCAATCAGTGGAGCCAGGTAGCCTAACGGATCGAATGTGACTTTCGTTGTCCGAAGACTCGGGGCCAGATGATAGTCGCTCAACACCTGCTCAGGCGACTGAAGTTGGTCCTTCGCGAGGTAGGAGACTTCGAGGAGCGTGTCGCGATAGAGAAACTTGCCACGCTTACCGGCCTGGTTCTGGTCCGCGATGACGACCATGATGTCGAGATCCGATGTGATCGTCAAGTCTGCATCGTCAGGAAGCCAGTTCGTCGAACCAGCCGTGTACGCTGCGCAGAATCCCGGTATGGCTGAGGCTTGCTCGACCATCCACTGCCGGGCCGCTTCTCTAGCTTGCCTGACCGTCATCGTTGGTTGCGATGTTAGCATCGGCTTGGGATGCAAGAGGATGAGGTCTATGCGGCCATCGGTGAAGAAGGTTTCAATCGTCTGATTCGGACCTTTTACAGTCAAGTTCCGCAAGATGAAGTACTCGGGGCGATGTATCCGCCGGACGATCTTCAAGCAGCGGAGCAGCGGCTGAAAGATTTCCTTATCTTTCGGTTCGGCGGTCCGCAGCGGTACATAGAGGAACGTGGGCATCCGCGGCTTCGAATGCGGCATGCGCCGTTTGCCGTCGGCGATGAAGCCCGGCAACACTGGCTCCAGTTGATGAGCCGGGCGCTGGATCAGGCGGACTTCCCGGATGAAGTAAGGCGCCTGCTATGGACCTACTTTGAATCGACGGCGGCGGCCATGATGAACCGGCCTTAAATAGAGTTTTTTCACCCGGCACGGCGCAGCCCGGGAATATATCCGGCCTCACGACGGTATTCGCTGCGAGGGTCGAATGAAGAAACTTTCCGTCGCGCTTAGTCTCGTCCTGCTGTCGTCTGTTTGCGCTAAATCGCAGCAGATCAATCCCGTTATCCAGTGGAACCAGGTTTTACTACAACTGCTGCGAACTCCCGGTGTGCAGCCAGCAACCATTCATCCGACGCGCAACATGGCACTTTTACATACGGCGATTTACGAAGCTGTCAACTCAATCGATGGAAGCCATGAACCATATAGCGCAAGTATTCCTGTGTTGGTTGCAGGGGCTTCGGCAGATGCTGCGGCCGATGCGGCAGCGTTTGGCGTCTTAAACGCGCTGTATCCGGCGAAGAGTTCGCTTATTGAGACCGCATACCAAAATCTTCTGGCGTCTATTCCCGAGGGCGCAGCCAAGACGGAAGGCATACGCGTGGGAACCGCTGCCGCCTCTGAGTTGCTTGCTCTCCGCGCCAACGATCACTCGAGCGATCCCGCCCCTACTTTGACGCTCGGGACGGGTGCGGGGCAGTATCGCTTGACGCCCCCCAATTTCCCAAAGCCAGTGTTCACCGGGTGGTCGCACGTTGACCTGTTCGCGCTGCTCGCAGCAAATCAGTTCCGGCCTGGACCCCCACCTGCGCTTACGAGCCAGGAGTACACGGATGCTTTTAATGAAGTTAAATCGAACGGGCTTCCGCGGAGCACCGTGGCCACAACGGATCAGCAGCTCACGGGCTGGTTCTGGAATGGCGCAATTCAGAATTATTGGAACGAGATCGCGCAGTACGCGGCTTTTGTGAGCCATTTAGACACGGCCCAGAATGCGCGCCTGTTCGCGCTTCTGAATATGTCACTCGCTGATACAGTTATCGCGTTTTATGACGCGAAATACACATATGTTTTCTGGCGTCCAGTGACGGCCATCCAGAACGCGGACATTGATGGAAACCCGGATACTCTGGCGAACCCAACCTGGCTGCCCGAAACTAAAACCACGGCGGCCGATCCGTCGTATCCTGGCGCGCACGCCGCAATCAGCAACGCTGCCGCAACTGTTCTTTCTTCGTTCTTTGGCTCCGACTCATTTGCCTTTAAAGTCGACTCCGAGGTCTTTGCCGGTGTAGTCAGGAGCTTCTCGAGCTTTTCCGCCGCCGCGCAGGAAGCGACCGACAGCCGAGTATTCGCAGGGCAACATTTTCGGTTCGACCTCACTGCCGGCCAACAGCTTGGAACGAATGTAGCGCAGTTCGTGGTGGGCAGCAAGTTACAGCCCGTTACTAAGTAAAGATCGTTCCTTCAGGAGACCTGAGTTAGGAGAAAGGTGTATGAAACAAGTTGGCGGTATAGCATTGGGGCTCGTCCTGGCGGTAGTTGCCCCTGGAGCGTTCGCTTCCACCCTGATTGACTTTGAGGCCCAAGCGACAAGCGCCGGCAGCTCTTTCACCGGCACACCCGATTCGCCGTTAAGTATTGGAGTTGCTACCTTTACGGGAGGCGAGCTTCTGAATGCGGAGTTTGGTCTTGCAGATCAGACGAGTGTCTATGCTTCAGAAGGTGTTTTTGGAACGGATTCTAATCCAATCACCATTCAGTTTTCACACCCTGTAGATGGCTTCAGCCTACTTGTCGCGAACGGCGGCAACACTGATACGTTCACAATTTCAGACAATCTTGGCGACAAAGTAACTGGATCGCTGGCGTCTGCCGGCGCGGGTGGATCTCAAGTGTTCACACTGCCAGGCGACGGTCTAAGTTCAGTCGCAATTACCTCGAGTAACGTGAATGGCTGGAATTTCGCGATTGACAATGTTGCATTCACCGAAACACCTGAGCCTAAATCGTTTTTCCTGACCGCGCTGGCTTTCCTGGGACTTGGTGCTGCGATTGTAATCAGGAGGGAGATACGGGCAAGCAGGACGCGATAATGATTTAGTGCAATCGGAACTTACGGCATTTGGCGCCGCCTGCCCGGAATGCGGGCTGCCTCCGGAGTCGGGCCAGCCGAGGAGATGCGGCTTCCGGCTCACCGGGCGGCTGCTTCCATACATCTGTTTGCTCCTACCTGCAATCGTCGCTGCGCAACAAGCGCCTGAGGGGGATAACAAGCTTGGCGTAGTCGAAGGAACTGTGGTTCATGCGCAAACCAAAGAACCGGTGCGTAAGGCGCACGTGACGCTAGAGCTGTCTGGAGGGGCTCAGGATTCAGTACTGGTCGCGACAACAGACGAAGCAGGGCATTTCCGTTTCGCCGGCATCAAGGCCGGACGCTACGATCTTGCGGCTGAGAAAAGCGGCTTCCTTCGCGCGCGATACGGTGCTGTTAAGGCGGAAGGCAGTGGCTCTCTCCTAAATATCCTCGGCGGCGAACAGATGCACGGTGTCACGCTTGAGCTCTTCCCCGCAGGAGCAATCTGCGGCCGAGTGCTGGATAGTGACGGCGACCCGATGCCCGATGACTCGGTAGTCCTCTGGAATCGATCGTATTGGCACCGTCATGTCCGCAATCTGCGGATACTCGACACTAACTCGAATCGCGCCGGCGAGTATCGCTTCGAAGGATTATCGCGTGGCACGTATTATGTCCGCGCCGGCAGTGGCGAACCGGAAGATGCACTGCAAATACCTGTAGACAGCTCCGGCAAACCGACCCAAATGCATGATTTGACCACGTTTTATCCGGCAGCTCTTTCCCTTGTGGATGCGGAAGGCGTGGTTGTCGAGAGCGGGCAGGAGCAGTGCGGAATCGATATTCGCGTCCAGCGCGGCCGAAGGCTCAGCGTTCGGGGAACCATTGAAAGCAACGATGTCGTCCGGTTTGGGTACGAGCTGAGCGCGACCGTCCAAGAAGGCCAAGGTTGGACGTCTGTGCCCGGGACG
>JAFARV010000339.1 GCA_019245255.1 Acidobacteriaceae bacterium
GTGGTTCGACACCGTGCGTTGGGACGCCGGGCGCTCACGCTGGAAGCAGCTATAAAGCCTAATGCTCGTGGGCGACGGCTCCGCCGACGTAAACCATTGCGAGCAGCATGAAAATGTACGCCTGCAAAAACGAAACAAACAGGTGCAAGCCAATAAATATGACCGGAATGATGACTTTCGTCAGCGCTATGAAAGTGAGAAATACTTCTTCGCCCGCAAACATGTTGGCGAATAAACGCACTGTGAGGGACAGCGGCCGGGCGAAGTGGCTGATCAGCTCGATTGGCAGCATAAGGAATGCCAGCCACCAGAACGGTCCCAGGAATTGCTTCACATAGCCGGGACCGTGAGCCCGGATGCCCGCGTAGTGGTAGAAGAAGAACGTCGCAACCGCAAACCCGAGCGGGACCATTGGGAACATGGTCGGCGAATCGAAGCCCGGGATCAGACCGATCAGGTTCAGGAACAGAATAAATAGGAAGATAGTTCCGAAAAACACCAGGTACTTGGGTCCGTCGTGGCCAACAACCTCTTCGGATGAAGCGCGAAAGAAGTCGTAGGTAACCTCCAGCACATGCTGGGTTTTGCCCGGCCGGTCGACTGAGTAGCGTCCCTTCATTACCCCGAAAAAGACGAGAACAAAGAGGACGACCGCAACTTCGCAGGCCATCCAGTCCGTCCACGGATATTTTGGATTCGCCGCCGGGTAGTTGACCGCGTTCAGTACCGCGTCCGCTGGACCAGCGAGAAAGTTGTTGAAGAGGGACGTAATCCAGAGATCGTGCATGAGTTATTCGACCCGGTGGCGTGTGAGGTTGCGTATCAGCTCAAACAGAGACGACACAACCGCAGCAGCAGTGCTGGCGAGCAGGCCGAGCAGCACCGCCAAAGCACTGACATCTAAAGCTTTCACTGTAGCATAGCCAAATGCGATCAGGACGATATACCGGCCTATGAAAAGCCCTGCCTGCCAGGGCTTCTGGGTGCGGTCACCGGGGGCGATGCTTCGAGATAACCAATCGAACATCCAGAGGTTTCCGAACGAACCCAATCCCCCCGCCACGAACGCAAGCGCGTCGCGAGGTCCCGCTACGGTAAATTGCCAAACGAAGCCAATCAATATAAAACCGGCGGTAAGTGCATAAAGCCGGCGCACAGCGGGGTCGTCGAACCCGGAATCGATCATGATCGGCTATCGCGGGTCAGTTCTCGAAGGATTTGAGTGATTCCTCCCGCCATTCCCGCGAAAATTCCAATAATCTTTAAGAAAGAGGTACGAAATGCCTCATCTGCCCAGAGGCCTAAGAAATAGCCGCCCACGACGCAAGCCGGCAGGACCAGGGCAAGCGAAAGGTATTTTCCGAGCCACAGAAGCGAAGTGTATTGCCGATAAGCGCTATTAGAAGCAGAAGTTCTAGTACTGCGGGGTTCAGCTTTCAAGTATTAGCCACCATTTTAGCCTCGGGGGCCGGGTAGCGGAAACGTGTACGGTAGTTTTAGGGTCGTAGATAACGATATATGCAGCAGGAGAGCTAGGTCTACGCCTGCCAGAACTTTTACTAGGACAAAGAGGCGGTTCGCGCCAGGGCCTCACAATAGCCACATGAAATTCGCGTGGATAACATTTTCGCTGTCGACGCTCTTCGTTCTGTACATCATTGTCCTGTACCCGGCGCTATTAAGCCTCCTTGCCCGAATTCGCGGACGGGCTATCAGGCGAAGGCAGCAGACACCCTCAGTTTCGTTCGTTATTGCAAGCCACAACGGGGAAGCTTTCCTGAACCAAAAGCTGCGATCGATTCAGGCCATCGAGTACCCGCCAGAGAAGATCGAAATTATCGTTGTGAACGATGGCTCTACCGACCGCAGTGCCGAGATCGTGTCCAGTTATGGCGGAAACGTCTTCCTGATCAACTCCGAGAAGGTGGGCAAGGCCGGCGCCCTGAATCAAGGCATGCAGGTGGCCAAGGGCGAGATTCTCGTGTTCACCGACGTTCGTCAGCCCCTCGCGAAGGACAGTTTGCGCTTCCTCGTGGAGAATTTTGCAGACCCGGAGGTCGGCGTCGCATCAGCCGAGCTGCAGATTTTGGACGGTGCCTCGAGCGAGGAACTATATACCGGTGCGTATTGGAAATACGAGAAATGGATTCGGACGAACCTTAGTTCGCTCGATTCAACGTTCGGGGCTTCGGGTTCGTGCTATGCGGTCCGCCGGGAGCTGGCAGTTCCGATTCCGCTCCACACGCTTAACGATGACATGTATCTGCCTTTGAACGCTTTTTTCAAGGGTTATCGGATTGTCCTCGATCGAAGGGCATACATGTACGACTTCCCGACCGATCTCGCGGCCGAGTTTGGAAGAAAAGTCCGGACATTAGCCGGCAATTACCAGGTTCTAAGGTATTATCCGCAACTCTTGACTACCAAGAACCGATTACTTTTTCATTACGTGTCATACAAATTGGGCCGCCTTTTTCTGCCGTTCGGGTTGCTTATTTGTGCCGTATCCAGTCTTGCCGTTGCTGGTCCGGTGGCAGTCTGCAGCGCTGTCGTTCAAGCAATGGCCTACAGTTTGGCAATTCTGGATGTCCGAATACCCGAAAGCAGCAGTCTGAAGCGGATTTCTTCGCCTCTGAGAAGTTTCCTGGCGATGATGGTAGCGGGTGCATGTGCTCTCTCCATTTGGTTCGTTCCGCCGCAACGGCTTTGGAAAATCACTCGAGTCTCGCGCCAGAGTGCGCCAGCGATTTAGCGCGACTTCACGGTTGAGGATTCCCCGTGATCAGTGCTGAACGCCCGCTTCGTGTGCTCGCTTTCATGGAAGCTAGCGTAGTGAATGGGGCGGCTAAGACCTTGTTGAATTTCTGCGACGCACTGCGCGACCAGGGTACTTCTTTCGCAGAGATTGCGATTGTGACATTTCACCGGGATGGATTCGCCCAAAAAGATTGTCCGAACGAATTTGTGCGCGCAGTCCGCACACGTGGGTTGGAGGCGATTGTCATTCCCGAACGGCGAGCCCTCGATCCATCCATTCCGGGGAGTTTGCGCCGCATCGTTGCCGAGCGGAATCCCGATATCCTGCAGACGAACAACGTCAAATCGCACTTTCTTGTACGCTTATCCGGAATTCATCGGAACCGGCGCTGGATTGCGTTTCACCACGGCTACACCGCAACGGACATGAAGGTGAAGCTCTACAACCAGCTGGACCGCTGGTCCTTGCGAGCGGCGGACCGCGTCGTCACGGTGTGCGGACCCTTCCGTGAGCAATTGACCGAGGCCGGTATTCCGGCCGGGCGCGTTACGGTTCTGCATAATTCTGCGACAGTTCTCAATTCGGCCGCGAAAGCGGACGCTCAGCCGGTCAGGATCGCATACGGGATTGCGGACGAAACACAAGTACTCCTTTCAATTGGCCGGTTGTCCTTCGAAAAAGGACATGCCGATCTGATCCGAGCCTTGGCACTGTTACGAGATTCAGATTCGAGCCTCCGCTGGACGTTGATGGTGGTTGGCTCGGGACCGGAGCAAGCGCGGCTCGAGGCGCTTACTCGTGAACTGGATTTGTCCGATAAGGTAATCATCGTGGGACAGCAGAGCGATGTACTACCCTTCTATGCCGCTGCCGATGTGATGGTCTTACCCTCGCACAGCGAGGGCTCACCGCACGTGGTGCTGGAAGGGATGTCATTTGGAATTCCGATCGTTGCCACACGTGTCGGAGGTGTGCCGGAGATTTTGACCGACGGAGAAACGGCCACGCTTGTTGAGGCGAGGAATATCCGGGCCATGGCTGACGGCATTCGAGCGGCGTTGCGCAACCCGGCGGGCGCACGAGCGAGGGCCGCAACCGCGAAATTAGTTTTACAAGAGCGATTCTCACATACGTCCTACCTGAAGCAGATGCTCACTTTGTATCGAGAAGTCAGCGGACAAACGTGCGACCACGCTGTTGGGCGGCGAACGTGAGTACCGCTAGCTTAAGACGGGCGCTGAAGAGAACGGCCCTGCAAGCACTTCGCTCAGGTGGGGTATATTCCAGATCGGCAAACTCCCACAGGCGGCGCCAGGAACTGCTGATTCTTTGTTATCACGGAGTTTCGCTGCGTGACGAACACGAGTGGGCGGGGCATCTGTTCGTTTCCCCGCAACGTTTCCAGCGGCGGCTGGCAGCGCTACGCGAGTTAAAAGCTTCCGTGCTGCCCCTGGCTGAAGGGCTGAAGCGTTTGAAATCGGGGTCCCTCCCGCCGCGCGCTGTTGTCATCACGTTCGACGACGGCTTCGTCGATTTCGTTGGGCAGGCAGTTCCTCTTCTCAGGGAATTCCAGCTCCCGAGCACACTTTATCTGACCACTTACT
>JAFARV010000381.1 GCA_019245255.1 Acidobacteriaceae bacterium
GCCCGTGCGTTTCTTTGCTGCCGGGGATGATCACGTAGGATCCGCGATGCACTCGCGGCATCAAGCGCTCGAGTGTGCCAAGCGCAACCGGGTTCAATTCGTCATCGGCGAAATTGATCGCCAGAACCCTGGCACGGATATCGTTGAGTTTCGGCTCCGGGTCGTAATCACGAGAGGCATCAAAAGCGTAGATAGCGTCGTTCGCATCTACCGGAGCATGTCCTACTTGCAGCCGGTCATCGATGTATGCGAGCGCTTGCTCGGTATCGGGCACCAACTGCTCCAGGTGCCTGGGGCTGTCGTCCATCATGTGAAACATCGGCCAGATCGACTTGTAGCTTTGCGGCTGCTCGCTGTAATTGCCATCGTGATAAGTGGGATCGCGCCGCACAGCCTCGATGAGGATGCGCCGCCACAGCAAGTTTCGTCCCGTAATGCGGCGAGGCTCCGAAGCAATTGGGATAACGGCGTCCATCATCCCCGGGTATTCTTCCGCCCAAATCCACGAGTGCATGCCGCCCATTGAGATGCCGGTTACGAGCTCCAGATGCTGGATCTGCAGGTGTTTGGACACCACTTGGTGCTGCGCGGCAACCATATCCGCGTACACGTATTTCGGAAAGCTGTTTCGCAGCCCATCGCTCGGCTTGGAAGAATCGCCGTGACCGATGTCATCGGGAATGATGAGGAAATACTTGCTGGCATCCAGCGGCTGCCCAGCGCCGAACAGTTCACCGCTGTAGCTCGGAGTCATGAACTCCAAAGCCCGGCCCGTTGTGCCATGAAGCACCAGCACGGCGTTCGTAGCGTTGCCGTTCGCATCACGCGTCAATCGGCCGGCCGTCAGATAATGTATTTTCAATCGCCGTAGAACTTGCCCGTTAAGGAATTTGAAATTCTCAATAACGCAGTCTCCTTCCTTAGCTTGCGGAAGTTTCGAAAATACAGACTGTGGATCGTTTTGGGCCATAGTTTTCACCGTCACCGCCAGTAAGCCGATCGCAAACCCCCAGCGATATCGCCCCAATTCAGACGTCCTCCGAGCGAAGCATAGCAATGCAAAACGTCATAGCGATAGAACGGACCGGGAAAATTTGGAACGAAAAGGAACTGTCTTTACTGCTAGAGTTGGCTTCGATACTTGGCGGGGGACAGGCGAGTGATTCGGCGGAAGACCCGTGAAAAGTGGCTTTGATCGGCGAATCCGAGCCGGAGCGCGACGGTATTGATGCTCAACGAGGAATCTCTCAGCAGTTCGCGAGCCCTCACAATTCGTTCCCTGGCGACGTATTCGTGTATGGAAATACCAGTTGTCTGTTTGAAAAGTTTGCCCACATATTGAGCGCTGAGACCTACGATCGCGGCAAGCCTCGAGAGTTCGATGCGCGTTTCAAGCTGCGCATGCAGGTAATCGATTAGCGTACCCATCCGGCGCGCGGAGAGCGCGGGAATATTCAAGACGGGCTTCGAACTGACCGCATAGGTATGAAGAAGGTGAGATCCTAAGGCCGCGACCAAGGTCTCGGCATACAGGCTAGTTGAAGGAGACCAGCGGGAACAGTCGTTGAGCGCTCGGGCAAGCTCCAGAATCAGTCCATCTTCCATTCCACGGCATGCGCGCAATTCAAGAGGTTTGTCGGTCCCCGCGATGTCGACCCAAAATTCGCGCGGAAACGAAAACAGAAGCAGTTCGGAATGTTCCTTCCAATAACAGCGCGCTACGGGACCAGCCGGGTAGATGGAAGCGGTGCCGGGGAGCAACAGTTTACTCCTCTCCGCGCCGCCTTCCTTCCATGTGAGCTTCAGCGTAGATCCGAGACGGACGATTAGATGATGTTCTGGAATATCGTGTTGTTCGAGTTCCATGGCGGGTGCCCGATGATGCTCCAATACAACCCCGTTCCAAGTGACACTCGCCGCTGCCGGAATGGTGGGAAACACCGGTCCCGATCTTCCATCCACGTAGCGCAGACTGACCCGAGCACTTTCGTTCATCGAAATCGATAGTACGTCATGGCTTGCAAGTGAAGGCAAATCTCCCGCAGAACTTCGCCGCACGCTGCCGTTGTCGGCTTCCCTGCTTTGTCTTTCCCCACCCGCAAGAAAATTTTGGCGGTCTCCGAGAGCCTGCTCTCACACTGCCCGTTGACGGCGCCTGCGATGTGAAACGCCGAGTAGCCGAACGGTTAACCTTCCACCGATTCGGCGAAAGTATCGCATCGAAGCATGGGCTCTCTGATGGTCTGTTTTTGTAAGACAAACGCTTACGTGTACACGTTTCCCGTTAGTCCGCAAATCAAAGAACAGATGGAACCATGATTGCGGTCCGCTTCGGCGTCGTAACTAGCCGGAATGCGTTGCAGATCGATATAGACCGAGTGAGGAGAAACGCTATGTTGAGCGAAACGACCGTCCTGATCGCCGACGACCAACCAATCGTGCGGCATGGGTTACGGAACGCCATTGAGAGGGAGACTAACCTCAAAGTCGTTGGGGAAGTGAGCAATGGGCTCGCAGCAATCGAGCAGATTCAAAACCTGCGGCCCGACATCGCCATACTTGGCGTCAGTATGCCGGACGTCAGTGGCTTGGAGATCACGAAGCAGGCACGTCAGCGCGGATTCCAGGTGAAGACCATCGTCCTCACCGTTCAGCAGGATTCCGATCTGATGGAACAGGCGATCGATGCCGGGGCCAACGGCTATCTTTCCAAAGACAGCGAGGTCGGAGAATTTGTAACTGCCATTCGTGAGGTGCAAAAGGGTCGATATTACGCCAGCCCGGGCGCCATTGGAAACCTTCTACAGGACCGCCGCCGGGCTCGCGGGCAAAGTCATGCACCAGGTGTGAAGGATCTCACACCAACGGAACGACGGATTCTCTTGCTCATCGCGGATTACCACACAAGTAATGAAATCGCTGCCAAGCTGTACATCAGCCCGCGGACAGTGGACACACACCGCACGAATATCTGCACCAAGCTCGAGCTTCGCGGCAAGCATGCGTTGATGAAGTTTGCCGCCGCGCACCGGGCAGAGTTGAACTAACAAGCGCCCAACCCGATACTCCATTTCTGCTAGAAGCAGGCCTCGCCCAGTACCTCACGAACGCATAACACGCTAAACTACATCATATATAGCGCCACGTGCGCTGTTTCGATTGTGGTTTGACGGTACTGGGAGTCCCGGCCCGGTGCGAAGCCGAACGCATGACGCCACTAAACACACTATTTGCGTGGCTGCTGGTGCAGCCGAGTATCGGCTCCCGCCTGATGACCGGCCTTTTCGATGATACGTTCGCGGGCATTTATCGCTTGTCGACGTTCGATTGGGCATTGCTGATCCCGTATTTCGGGACGCTGTTTGTTCTTTCTATTTACGGCGTACACCGGTACGAGACCATTCGACGATACCGTAAGTTCAAGAAGAATCTGCCCAAAGACGCGCCTTGTTTTTATGAGAGTCTTCCTCGAGTTACGATTCAGTTACCTCTGTACAACGAGCGTTTCGTTGTAGACAGGCTGCTTGAAGGCGCAAGCCGCATCGACTATCCGCATCATCTGCTCCAGATTCAGGTCCTCGACGATTCAACCGACGATACGCATCCCTACACCGAGCGGCTCTGCAATGAGTACAAGGCAGCTGGTGTGCGGATTGAGTACCGCCATCGGACCAATCGCCGCGGGTACAAGGCTGGTGCATTGCAGGAGGGCCTCGAAACCGCGACCGGCGAATTGATCGCAATTTTCGACGCCGACTTTGTTCCCCCACCCGACTTTCTTCACCGCACCGTGCACTTCTTCACTGATCCTGAGACCGGAGTCGTACAGACACGCTGGAGTTATCTGAACAAAGAGTTCAACATACTCACACAAGTCGAAGCCATGCTGCTCGACGGCCACTTCGTACTCGAGCACGGCGCTCGTTGCGGTTCCGGTCTGTTTTTTAATTTCAATGGTACGGCCGGCGTCCTGCGCCGAAGCATGATCGATGATGCCGGCGGTTGGCAGCACGAAACCCTCACAGAGGATTCAGATCTCAGTTACCGGGCTCAGTTGAAGGGCTGGCGGTTTGTGTACTTGCCGATGCTCGACTGCCCCTCCGAACTGCCGGTTGAAACCTACAGCTTTCAGGTCCAGCAGGCGCGTTGGGCAAAGGGTCTGACACAGGTCGCAATGAAGCTGCTACCCCGAATCTTGAAAGCGGACTTGCCCCTGAAGGTCAAGATTGAGGCGTTCATGCACCTCACGCCCAATATTTCCTATCCGCTAATGATCCTGGTCTCGATGCTCGTACTGCCGGTGATGATTGTTCGATTCTACATGGGCGTGTTCCAGATGGTCACGATTGATCTGCCGCTGATCATCGCCTCTTTCTGGTCCATCAGCGCTTTCTACCTTTATGCGCAGCGCGAGCTGTATCCTAAGTCGTGGTGGAAATCGATCGCGTTTCTGCCGATGCTGATGGCTGCGGGTGTCGCACTCACCGTCAGCAATTCAAAGGGCGTAATAGAAGCCCTTCTGGGAATTAAAACGAGCTTTGCACGAACGGCGAAATACGCCCTTGGTTCGCAAAAAGTGAAAGTGGCGCCCACGGCATACAGGCGGCGCAGCGGCGCGCTCCCGTGGATCGAAATCGCTATAGGTGCGTACTTTGTCCTTATGGTCGACTTCGCCATCGACACCTACAATTTCTTTGCGATTCCGTTCCTGGTCCTCTTTGTATGCGGATACTGGTGGGCCGGCTTTTCAACCTTGTATCAGGAGTATCGAGACAAGCTGGCTTGGCAGCGTGCCCGCAAGCTCGCCGAAGCCTAGTCCGTACCGGTCGACGCAGGCTATACGCCTTACTCTCAGGGCTCGCGTCGACGTAAGAATCGCTCATACAATCAGAGCGTGAACCGATTAGGAACACAAATGCGACCTCTCGCTATTGTGTCTAAAACTCTTCTTTACTCCTGTGCGGCCGCCTGCCTGTTCAACCTTTCGATTCAAGGCAGTCCCGTATTTTCCATCACTTCGCTGGCTCCACTTGGCTCAGGTGCGGCTATGCCCACTGCATTTTCCAGCTCGGGTGCGGTTGGGTTTACTACGACGCCGGACGGCGGTATCCAACCTGCCACGTTCAGCGGCGGCGTAGTAACTACCCTCGGAGGTGTTGGCGAGGCTTCCGGCATCAATGCGTCGGGAACGATTATCGGCACAACCTATGCGGCGGGTCAGCCGAACGTGACGGAGTGGAGCCACGGAACCGCCACAAACTTGGGAATTAACGGTTTTGGACTTGCGATTAACGACGCGGGTCAGATTGCCGGTGCCCACCAACTGACAAATGGCCAGCAGCACGCGTTCGTGATGACGAACGGCGTTCTCACCGATCTCGGCGCCTTCAGCGGCGGTTGGAGCGCCGCTATGGGGATCAACGCCTCGGGTCAGGTTGCCGGGTACAGCTTGCTGTCTAATCAGTTCTCGCACGCGTTCTTGTGGAACGGCAGCAATATGCGGGATCTGGGTACGTTAGGAGGTGCGAACAGTTATGCGCAGAGTCTCAACAATACAGGCGAGGTGGTTGGGACGGCACAGACTTCACACGGCAGCCTGAATGCAGTTTCCTGGACCTCAACGGGAATCCTGGACCTCGGCACCTTGGGCGGATCTCTGAGCGGCGCGTATGGCGTCAACGACTCCGGCGAGATCGTCGGATATTCGTTTACTTCCGGCAACTCCGATGTGCATGGATTTCTCGACGTCAAGGGCGTGATGTTGGATCTCAATGCGCTGCTACCTCCACTCTCAGGCTGGGATATCACCGAGGCGTTTGCGATTGACAACTCGGGCGACATTCTCGCAATAGGCGATCATGCTGGCCAGGCGTATGCCGTAGAACTCGAACCTTCTGTAGTCTCTGCCGTAGTACCTGTCGCGACCCCCGAACCGGCCACGCTGCTGATCGTCGGGCTCGGCCTGGTGCTCGTGGCCCGCTTAGGGCGTGTCCGCAGGCGAGCTGAAGTGTAATCCCACGTGGAGCCCACCAGCCGTCTACTTGAGGATTTTTGGATGATTCGGATCAGACGAAGACTTTTCGCAGTTCTTGCGACAATAGGTCTCCTTGTTCACGTCGGTTTGGCAGGCCAACCTGCAGCTAAGAAAACAGCGCCATCAGTCACGCGGATTTACATCGATCAGGATACCGGCGATGTTCACCTGGCATATTCGAACGGTAACGATATCCCCATCAAGAAATGGACTGAAAACGTAAGTGATCCCAAGGTCGCCAGCGACAGAGTGACTGCCGGTTGGTTGCTTGAAGACCGTGCGGGGACGTCCTACACCGTGCCGCAGGCAGTTGTTGTATATCGATCAGGTAAGGTTCTGCGTACACTGGCTCCGTCTGACTGGCCAATCATCGTTGAGTGGCGGTTTTTCCGAGGTGGAACGCAAGTTGGCTTCAGCTCATCGGCGCTGCATGGAGCGGAAGCGGAACGGAGATCGTTTGAATTGCACGATGTTCAAACTGGCCGTATCCTCGAAAGCTGGGATGATCAACAGCACGGCAACCCGCCCTCTTGGGTACAAGAGCTGAGCGAATTAGAACAGAAATCTCAGCATTAGCGTAAGTACTGATATCGCTGCCGGGTGTGTCAAGGATTTTGTGTAAACCGCTCTGACTTTTCGTCAATAACTGTCCGGCCGTTGGGCCGAAA
>JAFARV010000423.1 GCA_019245255.1 Acidobacteriaceae bacterium
TCAGCATTTCGTTCGCAACCATCGTAAGTGCAGCGAACTGGGGCTTTGCAAGCTTCGCGTCTGCCGGTGACGCTCCGGCCCTCAGCAGCTTCGAAGCGTCATCTGGCGCAGCCGAGTAGTACGCGAGGAAGTCCTTATACGACTGGCTCAGAACATCCGTTTCTTTCTCATCCAGCGGTCGCATGAGTACCCGGCTGCTGAGATACTCGAGCTCCCCATCGAAATGGTCGTTCGACTTCATCGCGTTCTCGGCAAGCACACGAGCGGCTTCAACAAACTGCACGTCATTCATGGTCACCAGGGCTTGCAGCGGCGTATTCGTGCGTTCGCGGCGCACCGTGCATGTCTCGCGCGATGGTGCATTGAAGATGTCCATCGACGGCGGCGGCGCTGCACGCTTCCAGAACGTGTAAATGCTCCGGCGGTAAAGATTGTCGCCGCTGTCCTGCTGATAAACGCGGGTGTTGCTCTGTTCCATCGCCACGGTTTCCCAAATGCGTGAGGGCTGATAGGGCTTCGCGCTTGGCCCACCTATCTGCGGTTTGAGAAGCCCACTTACAAACAGCGCGTAATCGCGGACCATCTCCGCATCCATCCGAAAGCGCGGGCCGTGAGCAAGCAACCGATTCTGCGGATCGACGGCCGTCTTCTGCGGAGTAGTTACAGACGACTGCCGATAAGTCGCCGACATCACGACCATCTTGAAAAATCGTTTGACGTCCCACCCGGAATCGCGGAAGTCGACCGCCAGCCAGTCGAGAAGCTCGGGGTGACTCGGAGGTTCTCCTTGTGAGCCGAGGTCTTCGACGGTTCTGACGAGTCCCGTTCCAAAAATCTCTTGCCAGAAGCGGTTAACAGTAACTCGCGCGGTGAGTGGGTTGCTGGCGTCGACGATCCACATCGCGAGGCCAAGACGGTTGCGCGGCATCGATTGCGTCATCGGCGGCAGAACACTGGGTGTGTTCGCATGCACCTCTTCACGCGTCTGATCGTATTGCCCGCGATAGAGAACGTGCGCCACTGGTTCCGCATCGGTGCGCTCGCGCATGACCAGCGTCGTTGCTGAGCGGCTCCGGATTTCGTACAGAGCTTTGTCTGTTGCCCGCTTTTCCGCTATCAGCTTCGCTGTCGCTGGGTTCAGCCGATCAATGTAGAAAGCGCTGAGTGCCTCACGTTCACTCTGCGATAACTGCTCAGGCCGTTTGGCGCCAGCCGCGCGTACATGGCTTGCAATATAGAGTAGCTTTGCTTCTTCCGGATCAGCCATCGTGTTGAGCACGCGAAAATCGGCAATCCCGGCGCCCGCAAATTTCTTATCATCGCCTCCGAGCGTAATCGGCGCACGCGATCTCATCGACAAGCTGAGCCGCGGAACGTCTTCCGGACGGCCAACCACAAACACAGGCGCGCCATTGACATACATATTGATGCCTCGACGCACACCGCTGCCGTCATACGTGACGATCAGGTGGTACCAGGAATCAGGCTTGAACCGGTATTCGGGTGCGGGCCGCCCGCTGATGCCTTTCCTATCCGCGCCGTAGAAGTAAATTGTTGGCGCGTGCTCGTAAATTCCAAGGTTTCCTTTATCGATCTTGAGCGACCAGCCGCGACGCCTCTTCTCTCCAGCCTTCGAATCCGGAAGAAGATCGAGCTCGCTCGCAATCGTGCCGTCCTCTTTTGAATTCGGGATGAAAATCCACGTCGAAATCGTGAATTGCCGGTTCGAGTCGATGTTCGGCACCGCCGGAAGAGTGATCTTGCCTCCCTCAGTAAAGTAGAGTGCTTTCGTTTCCAAATCGGGCGCATCCTGAATCTTCACAGTCGCTGGAATGGAAAGCCGCCGCGCGGACCTGGAGCGAAGCGCTCGCACATCATCTGCAATCTGCACCGCCATCACCTGCGACGGCGGAGCATACTTTGCGGCCTTCTTGCGAATTCCATCCAGCCACTCACCGATGTTCCCGTTGGCTCTCTCGCGCTCTGTCGCGAGCTGCTGTCTTAATGCTTTGTCTTCGGCCGTCAACTGCTCCCATCGCGTCCGGTCCGCAATGGGCGGAACATAAACCGCCGGCGGGGTGTTCTCTATATTCAAATCCATCGTCGGCTGAGTTGTATTGCGAAAGAACGAAGTCAGCGAGTAATAGTCCTTCTGCGAAATCGGGTCGAACTTGTGGTCGTGGCAGGTTGCACACCCCACCGTTAGCCCCATCCAGACCGTCCCCGTTGTATCGGCCCGATCTTTGGCATACGTCGCTTCAACCTCGGGCAGAATGACGCCGCCTTCGTTCGTGGTCTCGGTGCATCGTTGAAATCCGGACGCAACCTTCTGATCGAGCGTGGGCTGCGGAAGAAGATCTCCCGCCAGCTGCTCAACCGTGAATCGATCGAAGGGCATGTTCTTGTTGAAGGCGTTAATAACCCAGTCGCGGTACGGCCACATCTCCCGGTAGTTATCGAAGTGAAGTCCGTTCGTATCGGCGTAACGCGCAGCATCCAGCCAATAACGTGCGCGGTGTTCGCCATAACGAGGTGAGGCAAGAAGCCGGTCGACCACTTTCTCGTAAGCATCCGGCGATTTGTCATTGACGAATGCCTCGACTTCCTGGGGCGTCGGCGGCAGGCCTGTCAAGTCGAGACTGACCCGGCGTATCAGGCTGCGGCGATCCGCTTCAGGTGCGGGCTCCAGACCGTTGCTTTCCATCTTCGCGAGAATGAAACGGTCGATTTCGTTATGCGGCCACGCGCCGTTCTTCACCTCCGGCGGCGGTATCTTCTGCGGGGGAACGAACGACCAGTGTTGTGTCCACTTGGCGCCCTGTTCAATCCACCTGCGCAGCGTGTCCTTTTGTTCCTCAGTCAGTGTCCTGTGCGAGAACACAGGAGGCATCCGGAATCCGGGATCTTCGGAGTAGATACGCTTGATCAGAAGACTTTGGTCAGGCTTGCCCGGAACGATAGGCGAGCCGTTCTTGCGCACGGCGAAAGCGCCCTCCTGAATATCCAGGCGAAGATCTGCCATACGCGTTCCCTTATCCGGACCGTGGCAGAGGAAGCACTTGTCGGA
>JAFARV010000489.1 GCA_019245255.1 Acidobacteriaceae bacterium
GCCATTTCCTTGAGGATGCAGCGGTCCATCACAACGGGAATACCGGCCGCCTCGGCCTGAGCTTTCGCGGCTTCGTTCACGACACCCTCCTGCATCCAAATGCATTTGATGTTCCGGCCGACAGCGGCTTCGACAACTTCCGGAACGCGAGCCGGCCGGCGGAAGACATTGACTATATCGATGGGATCGGGAACTTCCCGAAGCGAGGCATAGGCACGCTCACCGAGCACCTCTGTCTCATTGGGATTAACGGGGATGATGCGGTATCCATGCCGTTGCAGAAACCGCGATACGCCCAGACTGGCTCGCATCGGGTTGTTAGACAGTCCTACAACCGCAACTGTCTTCGATGTTTGAAGGACTTCAGTGATTTCGCGGTCTGTCATCGAAATCTCCATCGTGCTCGAGTTTCAGAAGCCTGCGAAAACGCGCGACTTCAGCATTGGTCAATGTGCGGTATGCGCCTGGTTTCAGAGTACCGATTTCAAGAAACCCGATCTTCACTCGTTTGAGCTTCTCGACCAGGAGATTGAAGTGCTTGAACATGATTCGGATCTGGTTCTGACGTCCTTCGACGAGTCGCACTTCGTACCACGGATTTTCGCCCTTTTTGATCAGTTTCAGGCCAGCGGGCGCGGTACGACGGCCATGCATCGGAATGCCGGTACGGAACTGCTCTTCCTGTTCCGGAGTGAGCGCACCATTCGCTTTCACAAGATACGTTTTAACTACATGGCTCGCCGGTGCAGTGAGTGCGTTGGCGAAGTCGCCGTCATTGGTGAGCAGCAGCAAGCCTTCACTGGCATAGTCGAGGCGGCCGATCGGGTAGATGCGTTCGCGAAGCCCTTTGAAATAGGACATGACGGTTTCCCTACCCTCGGGATCGTGCAGAGTGGTGACGACGTTCTTCGGCTTATTGAGCACGAAATACAGAAAGTGTCTGGGCTCAGAAAGCACGCGGCCGTCGACCTTCACGCGATCGGAAGAGAGATCGGCCTTCGATCCCAACTGAGTCACAGTTTCACCATTGACGGAGACACGGCCGGCGATGATGAGGTCCTCGGCTTTACGGCGGCTTGCGACGCCGGCTCGCGATAGTATTTTCTGCAGCCGCTCCTCAGCCATGCTCGCTCACTTCGGTGGACTCCTGTTCGGTTTCGGCGGGCTCTTGAGACACATCGGGCGCGGTCTGCGAGGACTCCGGTTCAGCGGAGCCTTCCGGCGCGTCAGGCGCGAGCGGCGCGGATTCCGGCATCGCTGGTTGCGGCTCTGAAGGACCGGCAAGCTCCTCAGAATCCGCCAGCGCCAGGCGGCCCAGTTCTTCGAACTCTTTTAGGGTCGGCAGCTCAGTGAGCGAGCTAAGTCCGAAGTGAATCAGGAACTCGCGGGTAGTTTTGTACATCATCGGCTTGCCGACAACATTCTTCCGCCCCGCTGTCGCTATCAGCTTGCGGTCGAGGAGCGTTTTCAACACGCCCGCACCCTGCACGCCGCGAATATCCATAATCTCGGGGGCTGTGATTGGCTGCTTATACGCGATCACCGCGAGTGTTTCGAGTGCGGCGAGGGAAAGCTTTACCGGCGGTTGAAGCTTTTTGACGAAGAGCCGGATGGCCTCATGATGCTCCGGCTTGGTACTCATCTTGTACCCACCTGCAAGCTCGCGCACCGAGAGTCCGCGATCGGGTGCGGAGTATTCCTTTACGAGCCGCTCCAGAATCGCCGTGACCTTTTCGAGCGGGTGCTCGATCGCGGTTGCAATCTGCTGGGCCGAGAGTGGCTCGTCCGTCACGTAAATGGCAGCTTCAATAATGGCCTTCAGCGACGCATCTTCGTCGACGGGCGACGCTGAAGCAACCACAGCGTCCGCAACCAGGACGTCCTCGCGCAGTTCGCGCTCCTCAGATTCGTCCGCGATCACAGCCGCCTCTTCCCGTTCAGCGGTGTCGGGGACCTCTCGCACATCTTCCATGCTGTAAATCAGTGATATTCCTCTTCTACGGCAGCGAGTTGCTTGGCCGACACGCTTGAGTCGAATGACTCGGCGCACCGGAGGCCGATATCGCCGAATGCCTCGACTTGCGCTAACTCAACCATCTGCCGCTTCACTAATTCCAGGATCGCAAGGAAGAGGCAAATCATAGCGCGCTTCGATTGCTGCTGGCTAAACAGTTCGCTCGCCGAAATCACCTCTTTGCGGCTGCGCTCGAGCCTCAGATGTAGGAACTGGATCATCTCCGGCACGCTGACCGACTCCTTCCCAACCTCATACTGGGGGCGATTCTTGCTCCGCTCGAGCACCGTCTGGAAGGTTTTGACCAGATCAAAAATTGTGACAGTGAGTCCCGGGCCTTCGTCTTCATTGGCGAACTGGTCAATGGATGGATTGGACCAAATGGCTTCCTCGACCACGCGTTTTGCGTGGAGCATTTCGGCGGCATTCTTAAAACGCTCATGTTCGATCAACTGCAGTACGAGTTCTCTGCGGGGGTCTTCTTCGGGCGCGATCTTATCGAGTTCAGGATCGCGCGGCAGC
The DNA here is from genome assembly GCA_019245255.1 of Acidobacteriaceae bacterium. GTDB lineage: Bacteria > Acidobacteriota > Terriglobia > Bryobacterales > Bryobacteraceae > Bog-105. The sequence continues at coordinate 2,537 of JAFARV010000489.1, forward strand.
AGCATGCGACTTTTGATGTGAATTAAAGTCGCGGCCATGAAGACAAATTCGGAACTGAGCTCAATGTCCAGTTCAGATGCCCGCTGCATGTAGTCAAGATACTGAGCAGTGATGCGCGCGATAGGGATGTCGTAAATGTTGATCTGCTGTTTGCGAATTAAATCGAGGAGTAGGTCGAGTGGGCCTTCATACTGCTCCAGATGAAAATTCAAAGGCGACGACACTAGGTTTATGGTAACGGACGGATATGGGGAGCGGCGGGAGCGCCTGATAATACCTACTCGGCTGTTGCCGCCTTCGCTTGCAAGCTGTCCGGCTCACGTTGGCCGTGCGCAGACGCCTCAACCGGCCCTGCGTCCGGCCGTTCCGGGTCGTGACGGGATTTGTCGACAACGCTGGGGCGGCGCCAGGCCTGCGCCTCGAGATGACGCGCATATGTCCGCCGCTTTCGGTCAGCAATCGTTCTGAAAGTGATAAGCGCCAGAGTGGCCGGATTTGCGCGAGCGACGTCTATGCCAACAGCTGCGAAGGCCTGCCTCATTCGGGAAAGGCTTGAAGCAGCGGGCGACAGCGTGTTGGAACCTTCGCAATCTTGCAATCGGACTACAGCGATGTTTTCGTCGGTCACCATCGGAACACCTTTTTCGACGACAGGCATAAGCAAATTGCGCGATAACAGCGACGCTGTTTCGACACAGCCGGTAAACCAGAGGTCGTTCACGACTTTTGCGCGTTCGTTGTCGATGACCGGGTCGATGGCATGCGTCATATGCATATGCCGGAAAATTATGCCAATGTCTTCAGTTGCGGCGGCCAACCATATATTCGAGTTCTGTTGCCTCCAAAGCCGCACATGGTGCCGCTTGGCCAGAGTATCGAGGCTCTTCTGGTACGACCGCGTTGCGTGCACTCCGTTCAACGTCAAGTTCGCCATCGGCGCCATACTGTAGCCCATACGCTGCACCAGGCAGCGGTACATACGATAGCCGACCAGCAGCGAACGTTTGCTTTCACCCGTCCAACGGGCTCGCCGGAAGGCCTCATCGACTTGATCCGCCGAGCCAAGCAGCAGCAGGT
>JAFARV010000668.1 GCA_019245255.1 Acidobacteriaceae bacterium
TCAATTCCTCTTCCCCTGAGACGGGTGGCGGCCTCTTCGAGTTCGTTTGCGTCACGTGCACACAGCGCGAGGTCGCAACCATAGCTGCCCAATTCGTGGGCAATCGCGAGTCCCAAGCCACGCGATCCGCCTGTAATGAGTGCGATCTTGCCCCGTAAGTTAACGGGCTTTCGCCAGACGCGGCTCGCGAGTCGTGTGGCTGTATAGAAAGCTGCTGCCGAGAGAACCGCGGCTGTTAGCCAGGAACCGGAAACGGTAGAGGACGGCTTTGAAGATTTGAGGGTGAGTTCGCTCATTCTGAGTTCGAGCCTTGTGGCTTTATATCGACGTTAATACACGTCATGCGGTGACGAACTGCGAGACGGCACGGAACGCATTCACATCGCGAAGGCCCCTGGACGGGATGTTAATCTGGAACAGTCAGTTGCCGATCGGGCCGGTAGCTCAGTTGGTAGAGCATCGCACTTTTAATGCGGTGGTCCCGGGTTCGAGTCCCGGCCGGCTCACCATTCCGTAAGCCCCGAAGTGCCTCCGCCGTTCCGGTTTTGACTCACACGCCAGAATGCATGAATTCAGCTCACGGGCACAAAAGAGTGCAGTTTTCTGATGAACATTGCCGCGAAAATTGAATGGCTCGGCGCTGAAGACTTAGTAACTGCGACTTAGTCCAAACACAAGCAAGCGGGCGCACCTTTCAGAAATCCTATTCGCCACGGGATCGAAAACTTACCGGCTGTTTTCAATCCCTCACACAACGAACGCGCTCAATGCTGAAGGCCTTCCCTGTAGCGTCGTCCGCGCCAACGACTACTCCGTGGAGTTCAACTCCCTGCTTAGCGGCCTCCATGCGCCCATTCAGGCCGGTAAGAAATCGACGGATGATCAAGTCTTTGTCGATACCTATAACAGACTGGTACGGCCCAGTCATTCCGGCGTCGGTTTGGTAGGCCATGCCACCCGGAAGAACACGGCTGTCGGCCGTCGGCACGTGCGTGTGCGTTCCGATCATCGCTGTCGCACGCCCATCGAGATACCAGCCCATCGCGACCTTCTCGCTTGTAAGCTCTGCGTGAAAGTCTACAAAGCGAATCTTGATGTCGGGATCGAGCGCGGCGAGCATCTCATCGGCCTTGCGAAACGGACAATCGATGTTCGGCATGTACGCGCGCCCTTGTAGGTTCAAAACCGCGTACGGAGCGCCATTTCGTGCCTTGCTGACGTACAGTCCGTGTCCCGGCAAACCGGCGGGATAATTCGCTGGCCTGAGCAAACGGGCCTGCGTGTCCAGATAGTCATGAATTTCGCGCTTATCGAAGCTGTGATTCCCACCAGTCAGCACGTCGAGACCCAGCGACAGCAGTTCTTCCGCGATCAAGGGAGTGATTCCGAACCCGCCAGCGCTGTTTTCGGCATTCGCCAACGCGAGATCGATTTTGTACTGGGAAATGAGGTCGTTAAGATAATCGGCCACTATGCCGCGGCCACCGGAGGCAAAAATGTCCCCGATAAAGAGAATGTTCATCGCATGTCAGAGGACGCAATCATGCGTCCAGGCGAGAAATGTAAACGTTCCCGGCGAGAGCTTCAATCCTGGCCCCCGTCATTGACCCCTTCATAACCAGGGGGGAGTCCTCCGAGCACCTTTAGGCCTCTCCGCATACATCTTTACGATGCCGGAGTCCGCGCACGGGCACTAATACGAGTTCCAGACTCCATGACATTGACTATCGGATCAATTTTTAGGAGACCAGAGCGAACGCTCTCGCAGGGAACGCTTACCTTCAAAGAATAACAGAAAAACGGCTGTTGCGCGAACAAAAAGAAGTGTTCTGCCGGATGCCAGTGGGCTTGCCGCGGGACTGTGCGAACTGCGCGGAGTGGCAACCGGCTTCGCGCTTCGAGCCCTTCGAAGCCACTGCCTTAGGCATTGACCGGCGAAGGCAGCCATCGCTGAAGAAGCAGGTTAAGACTTTCCATTGCGATCGGTTTCGGCAGGTGATCGTCCATCCCTGCGGAAAGGCAGCGCGCCTGGTCTTCACTGAATGCGTTCGCCGTCGCCGCGATGATCGGGATTCGATTCCCAGGACTTTCGAGCTCACGTATGGCGCTTGCCGCTTCGAATCCGTCCATTTCGGGCATCTGGCAGTCCATCAGAATCAGATCGTAGTTTTTAAGTTGGAACATGTCGATGGCGTCGCGACCGTTCGTTGCGACATCGACGTCGAAACCCAGGCGGCGCAGCATGTGTAGGGCGACTTTCTGATTGATCAGGTTGTCCTCAGCGAGAAGGATGGCGCCGCGCGACCCCTGGCTAGCACCCTCGAAGTCGTCTGTACGCGAGTGTCT
>JAFARV010000687.1 GCA_019245255.1 Acidobacteriaceae bacterium
GCGATAAGTGGCGCGGCCTTCCAACTTCGGTGCAGAATAAGTTTAACGGCCGCCACGACCGCAAAGAATCCGGATATGGCAACCGTGAAGAGCAGACATCGAGCGGGCTGTACCTCGGGTAAAAGATAGAGCTCGAAGCGCCCAACCAACCAGGAAGCGGGTACGCTCAGGATGCCGAGCAGTAGCAAGCCGATGCAGAACCAGCGTGCGGTGACGGGGACCGTCCTGGCAATTTGTCTATAAGCCCAAAGCCCGATTGCTGTGAGGGCCATGTAGAGAATGATCTGCCAGGCAGGCCAGGAAGAGATCCACAGGTGCGGGGTTCGCAGCCGTTGAACGGCCGCGATGGGGGACGGAACTCTCTCAAACAGGTTTCGCGTGTCGGCCGCCGCTGGCTGTAATTGCGCGATATTGGCGAGCAGCAGCACAAAGATCAGCAGAATGGTGAGGCAGGGCTGCACAATCGGACGCGCCCGGCGATCGACGCAGAATGCCACCACTGCTACGATCCAGAACGGCGCGGCCACTCTCGCATCGTAGAGAAGCGCCAGACCGCCCATGAGGCCCGCCAGAAGCGGTTTCTCTTGCGCGAAGAAGCCAATGGCGCAGAGCACGAGTCCGAACGCAAAGGCGTGAGGAACTGCTTCGAGCTCAGTTACCGCAACATCCGGACCGGGGATCAGCCCAATGCAATTCAACACAGCGGCAACGGCCAAGGCCCATCCGTAAACAAGCCCCATCGAGCGCGCCAGCAGGAACACGCCGGAAAGCGCAAGGGCGCGGAAGAGGATCTGCTGGATCAGCAGTGCGCTTCGAATATCGACGCCGGGTGCGTGACTGAGAAACCGCGTGGCTTCGTCATAGATTGTGTACGTAAGGTTGGGATGAGTCGCGACCAGATCGCGCGACAGAAGGCCCGGGCTCTCCAGATGTTCCAGTTGGGGAACCGCAATTTGCGTATCCGAATGAAGGTATGTATGACCCGGATATACCGAAAACTGGAACGAAGTGATTGCGGCAATAGCTGCCAGGATCAGCAATGCCCGCATCTAGTGTGCGGGAATCTTCGCCAATTCCTGTTTTGTCCAGAGGCGGTTGGGATCGAGCTCGATGGCTCTCTCCAGGGCTTGCCGCGCCTCCGCGGGCCGGTTCGCCTTGCGCAACGCGATGCCTTTCCAGAGATAAGCGTCTTCGGATTTGGGATCGAGCGCTATGGCATGATCGAAATCCTTAATTGCCGCATCCGCGCCACCTCCGAACGACGGCGGCAGATAGTAATTTCCAACACCGCGGCTGACATATGCGAGCGCAAGTTTGCTGTCGAGTTGGATTGCCTTGTTGATCTCATCGCGCGCACAGGGCCCATACTTCAGGGTTCCCATCAAAGGGTTGGCGGGAATCACTTGCCCACAAAGCTCACCTAAGAGCCTGTGATACTCGGCGCTATTCTGATTGGCTGCGACTGCCTTCTGAGCGGGGTCTATACCTTGTTCCGCGTACGCTTCGGATTTCTGCTTGTCGTGCACTTCCATGGCAACCTCGGCAGCGTATGAGTATGCCAAAGCGAGGCGGTATTGCGCCTCCGCGGAATTGTCGCGTCCAGTCTTCAGTTGGGCGATATCGCGGTCGAGCGCGCCGAGATCCTGGCGATCGCGCGCCGTCAACAAGCCTGGCGCCGGAGCCGTGCCGGCGAGAAGAATCGAGCAAAATAATGCGCTCGAAGCTATGGTTCGGAGCATTCTGCCTCCATTGTAGGAGGACGGATGGTTGCGTTCACAGTTTCATAAGCTTGCGCTGGAAGAGCAGGAAGTAAAACGCAATTGCTACGACAAGAATCCCATTTCCGATCATGATCACGGGCGCGGAAGTTTGTTTGATGAGATAGCCGCAAACCACGCTACCGAAAGGCATTCCGCCGCGGAAAGCAACGTTGTAAACGCTCATGACACGTCCGCGCATCACGTCGTCAACGCGAAGTTGGACAACGGAGGAATTCGAGGCGAAGACGATCATCAATGCCGCGCCGGCTGCGAACACGAAGGCGATGCTGACGATGACATTGCGCGAGGCTCCGAATGCGGCGATGAAGATTCCAAGAATGCCCATAGCCATCACGGAACGCTTTGCCTGTTCCTTTTGTTTCATGGCGGCACTTGTGAGTGCGCCGAGAATCGATCCGAGACCGGAGAAGCACAGCAGAAGCGTGAAGGTATTTGCATTGCCGTGCAGCACCTCACGCGCCATGACCGGCAGGAACGTGATCAGCGGGAATGAGAGCAGCGTCAGAAGGAACGCCAGGGCAACTAGGCTCTGCATACCTTCTCGCGCGCGAATGAATCGCAGCCCCTCTTTCATGCTTTGCAGGACGGATGTAGCGCTGGGCGCGGGTATGAATTGCGGGCGAATCATCAACAAAGTGATGATCACGGCGACGAAGGAAATACCGTTGAGCGCGAAGCACCATGACGCGCCAAGTCCGTTGAGTGCCAGGCCGCCAAGCATAGGCCCGACGACTCGCGCCACATTGAACTGAATAGAGTTCAGAGCAATTGCGTTACTGATATCTTCCTTGCTGACGAGCGTCGGCACGAGTGCCAAGTAAGCGGGGCCTCCGAATGACTGTGCGATGCCAACCGTGAACGACAGGCACCAGATATGCCACACGCGAACGACGCCGGTGGCAACCAGCGCGGTCAGGGTAAATGCGCAGCCCATCTGTATGAACTGTGACATCAGCAGAAGGCCGCGGCGGCTGCGGCGGTCTGCAAAAACGCCGCCGAACAGAGATAGTAGAAAGATAGGAATCTGACCGAAGAAGGCGTCAAGACCGAGATACAGCGACGAGTTCGAGAGCCGGTAAACCAGCCAGCTCTGGGCCAGAATTTGCATCCAGGTCCCGATGCTGGAGGTGCAGGCCCCGACCCACATCAGCCGAAAATCGCGGTAGCGGAATGCCTTGAAGACTCGGTCGAACATGCCCGGTTCAGGGCAGACGCTGGTGGCGCTCGAGGATGTGGTCATCGCAGTCCCGAAAACAGAAGAGGACGCGATTGGGCTGCTTCTTGTTCGGCTGTCCGGAGGAATTGGCACTCTTATGTTGCAGTTCGTGCCCCGTAGAGTTCAAGTTACGCACCCACATAGGCTTTCTGGGCTTGCAGCCAATTATCAAGCTGCGGATCTGTGAAGTCCCTGATATGGAGGTCGACGCCTTCGAATAGTGTCGGTGTCGTTTCAACGCCGACCAGCCGCATTCCTGCCGCACGTCCCGCCTCAACCCCGGTTGGCGAATCTTCAAACACAATGCAGTTCGCAGGATGCGTGGCCAGCAGTTCAGCGGCTTTCAGGTAGATATCCGGGAACGGCTTCGGGCGTTGTACCTGATATCCGTTCACCACCGCATCGAAGTGGTCCTTCAAACCGAACCGGGCGAGCACGAATTCGATGTTGTCCGGTTCCGCATTGGAACCGATCGCTTTCGGTACTTCAGCGTACCGGTCGAGAAATTCATCCAAGCCGCGCACCCGGTATTCCTCCAGTTCACTTGCGGCCATCAGCTCGCGCCACAAGCGCTCTTTCGCCTGCCCGTGTCCGAAAACGATGTCTTCGGTGAGGTGATCGCCAAACCATTCGCGGACGAGTTCGGAGTTGCGCTTGCCATGCATCTGCGATTTGATGTCACCTGTCTCCACGCCAAGATTCTCGAGGTATTGCCGCCAAGCTTCCGTGTGGAGCGGCATGGAGTGGACGAGCACGCCGTCCAAATCGAAGATCATCGCCAGACCTGGGTCCACGATGGGCTCACCCGCGTTGAGAATAGCATGCGCTGACAGTCGGGGACCGGAGCCAAAGCGACGATATAATGTTAAGTGACAATCCTCTTGCCAGCAACCACGCACACGCCCGGAGTGCACCGGCTCAGGCTCGAATGACGAGCACAACAGCGAATATCTCCCGCCGATGTCTGCGGTTGACCCTGGTGCTTGTGGCCGGGCTGGGATTAATCAGCATCGTCGCCCCGTTCATGAATGCCGCGCGATTCAGTGGCCGCATCCAGAAGGCGCTCGAAACGTCGCTCGGGCGCAAGGTGTCGTTTCAAGAAGCGCATTTTACGCTGCTCTTCGGGCCGGGCTTCTCGCTTTCCGATGTTTCGATCTCCGAAGACTCTCGCTACGGTTCTGAGGTGTTCGCCTACGTTCCAAAGCTTCAGGCGC
>JAFARV010000754.1 GCA_019245255.1 Acidobacteriaceae bacterium
GGCGAAGTCGTATCATTTACCGTCGCCGCCAATCTGCGCTCCCGTCGCGTCATGGAGAAACTCGGGATGAAGCGCGACCCGGCAGACGATTTCGATCATCCAAAGCTGCCCGTGCATCACCCTCTCCGCCGGCACGTCTTGTACCGCATTCGGCGGCCCCTGACACAATGAACGCATGGCCACCACTCGCACCGAAACAGATAGTATGGGCGCCATTGATGTGCCCTCAGACAGGTATTGGGGCGCACAGACGCAGCGGTCTCTGCTTCACTTCGATATCGGCGAGGACCGCATGCCACCCGAGCTGATCCGGGCACTCGGCGTGCTGAAGATGGCATCGGCACTCGTAAACCACGACCTGGGCAAGCTCGATGACGAAAAAACTCACCTTATTGTAAAGGCCGCTCAGGAAGTCATTTCAGGCAACCTGAACGACCATTTCCCGTTACGAATCTGGCAGACGGGTAGCGGCACTCAGACCAACATGAACGCGAACGAGGTGATCTCGAACCGTGCTATTGAGCTCGCCCATGGCGAGCAGGGGAGCAAGAAACCTATCCACCCTAACGATCACGTCAACATGTCGCAATCGTCAAACGACACCTTCCCGACTGCGATGCACATCGCCGCCGCCGAACAGGTGGAACGCCGGCTCCTGCCCGCAGTACGCGAGTTGCGGGACGCGCTCGATGCGAAAGCGAACCAGTTTGCCGATATCGTTAAAATCGGCCGCACCCACCTGCAGGATGCCACCCCCATTACAGTGGGCCAGGAGTTTTCAGGTTGGGTCTCATTGCTCGACCGTGATATCGAAAGGCTGCGCCGAGGACTGGACGAGCTCTACGATTTGGCCATTGGCGGAACCGCCGTGGGCACGGGTCTGAATGCGCATCCCGAGTTCGCCGAGCGCGCCGCCAAAAAAATTGCCGAACTCACGGGCCTGCCGTTCCGCTCGCATCCGAATAAGTTTGCAGCCCTTTCGGCCCACGATGAACTGGTCGCCGCGAGTGGAACTTTGAAAACCCTGGCCGCTTCGCTCATGAAAATTGCCAACGATATACGCTGGCTCGCCTCCGGCCCTCGCTGTGGCTTGGGAGAACTCACTCTTCCTGAGAACGAGCCCGGCTCCTCGATCATGCCTGGCAAAGTGAACCCGACCCAGTGCGAGGCCATGACCATGGTTGCGGTTCAGGTCATGGGGAACGATGCGGCAATCGGCTTCGCAGGGTCCCAGGGGAACTTTGAATTGAACGTGTTCAAGCCCGTCATCATTCATAACTTCCTGCACTCGGTGCGCCTGCTGGCAGATGCCTGCCACAGCTTCACTGAGCACTGCGCAAACGGGATCGAAGTAAACCGGGAAAAAGTCGCCGAGGACGTTCGGAACTCGTTGATGCTGGTCACCGCCCTGGCGCCGCATGTCGGGTACGACAAGGCAGCCAAGATTGCTCATACCGCGCATGTCGACCATACGGGTTTGCGCGAGGCCGCCCACAAGCTCGGCTTCGTCAACAGTGAAGATTTCGACGCCTGGGTGAAGCCGGAAGAGATGACGCGGCCGGCCTGAACCTTGCCGATCGGAAAGTTACGAAATATTTCGACAGAACGTTACGTCGTATCTTTTTCACCATGGAGATCCTGGTTGTCGAGACAAACCGTGAAAAATCGAGGCGCTGGCACGGCCGGCTTCAGTTTGATGCTTCAGCCCCGTGTTAGCCAGGATCTGTCGCGGTTGCGGCACGGACTGCGGACCCCGTTGAATCACATCCTTGGCTACTCAGAGATGTTGCTGGAGGGTGCTCCCGCAGGATCGGCGGCCGGGGAGGCTCTGCGAACCATCATCGCCGAGGCGCAACGGGCGTGCGATTGCTTGCCCGCCGCCGGAGGCAACAACGACAATTCCGAAGCCGGCATGCTTTCCCTGCGGTCGGATATGCGGCCGCACGTGACTGCGATGTCAGATCAATTGCCCGCGCTCGCTAATCTCGACAATACGGATGTCGATCGGATGAAGAGCGCAGTTTCTCAATTAATGCTGTTTGTACGGTCCGGCGAACTTGCCCCCGCAGCGGCGGCCTCGGTCACACCACGGGTGCATCCGCGCGGCGACCAGCAGCCCGGCTCTGCGCGGGTTCTCATCGTCGACGAGGACGAGAACAATCGGGATATTCTGCGACGTCAGCTTTCCCGCCACGGATACGACGTTGTCGAAGCGGCCAGTGGCCGAGCCGCGCTCCGGGCGTTAAGGGGCAACGCTATAGATGCCGTGCTGCTGGATCTCGTGATGGGAGATATTAACGGTCTCGAGGTGCTGAATGCCCTAAAGACCGACGAGCATTTACGCGAGATTCCGGTACTTGTGATTTCTGCTGCCGATGAGCTGGGGGCGGTTGCTGCGTCCATCGCCCGAGGCGCCGAAGATTACCTCTTTAAGCCTTTCGATCCGGTGCTTCTGCACGCGCGGCTCTCCGCGACACTCGAGCGCAAACGGCTTCGTGACCAGGAGCGCACGCGCAATGCCGCTCTGGAACGGGTTACCGCGGCTCTCAAACGATCAAATGAGGACTTGCAACGCTTCGCTTACGCGGCATCGCATGATTTGCAAGCCCCGGTGCGGACCGTCACTGCATATCTGCAGCTGCTCGAACGAAGGCTTGGGCCACGCTTGAATGAGGACGAACGCGAGATGATCGCGTTTGCACAAGGCGCCGCACGCCGCATGCACACCCTCATCCAGGACCTGCTGACGTATTCGCGCGCCAGCACGGCCCCGTGCCACCTCGAGACTGTGGATTGTGAGGAACTGGTGACAGCGCTCGTTGACGATCTTCGATCCATTATCGAAGAGGCCGGCGCGACCGTCACATGGGATCCTATGCCCCGCCTTGTGGCGGATGCGACCGGAATTCGTCAGGTGCTCCAAAACCTCCTGACAAACGCCATGAAATATCGGCGCGAAGAACCGCCGCATGTGCATCTGTCCCTTATCCGGGAGTCCGATCACTGGCGCTTTTGCGTTCGCGATAACGGACAGGGGATAGAACCCGAATACACAGCGCGCATCTTTGAAATGTTCCAGCGGTTGCACGGCGATGATATACCGGGCTCAGGCATCGGGCTTGCCATTTGCCAACGCATTGTCGATCGCCGTGGCGGGCGAATCTGGGTCGACTCCGAACCCGGGCGCGGTTCGACATTCTGCTTCACATTGCCGTTTCATCCGGAAACTGGAGCTGCTGCGTAACTCGGTTGTAACAAACTGTAACTTAGTTCCACCTCCTTCACGTGAATGAAACATAGTTTCCTGTCCGGACGCATAGTTCCATGGCGTCTCTAAAGTACGCGCCCGGAGACGCGTAAGAAGGAGGTCTCTTGAATCTCTGCCGTAGAGAGTTTTTGCGCACAGCCGGCATTGGCGCTGCGGGGTTGACGCTATGTGCGGACTCGAAGCACTTACTGGCTCAAGAATTATCGACTTCGATTTCGACTAAGGTTCCTGTTCCGGAACTAATCAACGGAATGGTCGAGATAACAGGGGCAATAGACTTACCGCCTGCTAACTCGAGCGGAATCGAACATGTCGTCGTAGTTACAATGGAAAACCGAAGCTTCGACCATTTCCTTGGTTGGTTGCCCGGCGCGAACGGGAAACAGCAAGGACTGAAGTATCCGGATCACAACAATGTTGAGCAGAGTACCTGGCAATTAACTAATTTCGAGGAATGCGGCTATAACGATCCGGACCATTCCTACTCAGGCAGCAGAGT